>CAYXKQ010000310.1:0-1519 GCA_964465715.1 uncultured Chloroflexota bacterium | reverse complement strand
ATTTGTCCGCCCTAGCTCCAGATGATTCGCATGACCGTGGCCAGCGCCAGGTTGACCACCCCGGCCGGCAGCAGGATCTTCCAGCAGAACCCCATCAGCTGGTCGTAGCGCAGCCGCGGCAGGGTCCCGCGCAGGAGGATGTAGAGGAACATCACCACCAGCGCCTTGCCGACTATCCAGAGGATCCCGGAGAGGCCCTCGGCGCCGGGGATCGTCCACCCGTTCCAGCCGCCCAGAAAGAGGATCGCGACCAGGAACGAGGACAGCAGCATGTTGGCGTATTCGGCCATGAAGAAGAAGGCCCAGCGCATGCCGGCAGGTCGAATGGCACGCGGTTGGTCTCGGCCACGACCGAGATCAGAAAGATGAGGAAGCCCAGCAGCTGCGGCACGATGTGCCACATGTGCTTCTGGGATTCGACGATGTCGATCAGCGAGAACGAGCCCGCGTACATCAGCACGCCCAGGATCGCAAGACCCAGCGAGATTTCGTATGAAATGACCTGGGCCGAAGAACGCAGCGAACCGAAGTGAGCGTACTTGGAGTTCGACGCCCAGCCCGACATCACCGGGCCGTAGGCGTTAAGCGAGCCGAGCGCGAGCACGAACAGCAGGGCGACATTCAGGTCCACGATCCATAGCTCGACTTCCCGTCCCAGCTCGATCCGCGGCCCCAGCGGGATGACCGCCCAGGCGGTGGCGGCCGGTACCACCATGAACAGCGGCGCCAGCCAGAAGACGATCTTGTCGCCCCAGGGCGGGATTATGTCTTCCTTGACCCCGAGCTTTAAACCGTCGACGAGCGTCTGCAGCACTCCCCAGGGACCGACCCGGTTCGGACCGTAGCGGGCCTGGACGCGCCCCAGGTACTTGCGTTCGGCCAGGACCCAGATCATCGGCGAAGTGAAGAACACCACGAAGAAGACCAGGATCTTGAGTGCGAGGATGACCACATCCCAGCCGTCCATTTACGCTGAACCCGCCTTGCGCAGCGAGACCGGACGCCCGTCCGCCCCGCCCGGATAGAGCTGCTCGCCGGCGGCGCCGGTCAGGCCGTCGGCCAGGTACACGACCCCGGCCGGGACGCGATCGTCGATCAGGACTTCGACGTCGACTGATCCGAATGCCGAGCGCAGGACGGCGCGCTCGCCGCCGGAGAGTCCGAGCCAGTCGGCGTCCGAGGATCCGATCTCGACGCATTCGGAGTAGATCCCGGATAACACCTCGCCGCGGCGCAGATCGCGGTTGCCGGTGAAGAGGTTGGTCTCGTTGGCCAGGACCAGCGGGAGGTCGGCGGTCGGCTGGCGGACCTGCCCGTTGGGTTCCGGTGCTGACGGATCGCCCGGCTGCCGCTGGGCGATGCCGAAGGAACCCAGTTCCTGCCAGAGCCCGGAGCTTGAGCGGTGACCGAATCCGAACCCGACGTAGTCGGCCAGCCGGGCCGCGATTTCCCAGTCGGCGCGGGCGTGACCGGGCGGCGGGACCGAAACCTCGAGGTGGTTGGCGCGGCCCTCGAACGA
>CAYXKQ010000309.1:0-1525 GCA_964465715.1 uncultured Chloroflexota bacterium | reverse complement strand
GGGCCCTGGCCGCGCTCAAGGAATTGGCCGAAGCGGGCCGGCCGGGGCGGGAACTTAATAGTTGAGGTGACCGCGCGCCGGACCCCGCCGCAGCGCTCGCTTAACGCGCCGGCGATCCTGCGGCGGGGCTGCATGGGGCCGCCGGGACCACGTCGATTTCAACTGACAGGTCGGACTCCCAACCGCCCTGGTAGACGCCGGTGGTCGGGGCCGCGTCACCGTAGTCGCGCCCTACTGCCACCCGGATATACCCGCCGGCGACCAGACGGTCGTTGGCCGGATCAAAACCCGCCCAGCTCCCGTCCGGCAGCAGGCATTCGACCCAGGCATGCATGGCCGCCTGCCGGATTGGCGCGCCGGCAAGGTCGGCGATGTAAAGGTAGCCCGAGACATAGCGCGACGGGACGCCCCAGCCGCGGGCCAGCGCGATCATCAGGTGCGCGTAGTCCTGGCACACCCCCCGCCCGGTTTCGAGCATGTCCTCGATTGGGGAACTGGCCGTGGTGCTGCCAGGGGCGAATTCGAACTCCCGGTGGATCGTGTCCGCAAGGGCGGCCAGGTCGGCAAGCGGATCCGCGACCGGGCGTGAGAGCCCCTTCCGGTCCGCGAACGAGGCCAGCGCCGGCGAGGACCGCGCGAACCTGCTTTCGCCGAGAAAGTCCCAGTGGTCCGGGTCCGGGGCCAGCGCCCGGTAGTCGTCCCAGCCGGCCCGACCGGCGTCGGTGGAGGCCTCCGGCGGCTGCGCCGCCCTTATCCGGGACCTGGACAGCACCTGCAGCTTCTGGTGCGGCCTTCGGATCGAAAGCAGGTGCCAAGGGTTGCCGAACGCGTCGCAGACCGCCGCCATCGATCCGGCCGGGTCGGCTTCGATTGAGTACTCCTCGACCCGTTGTCCGCGGTCCTGGCGCGGCCGCAGGCGCAGCGACATGACGCAACTGCTGACCGGAACCGGGTAGCGATACACGGTAAGGTGCCGCACATCGAACCGGGTCGCTTTAGGCGCGGGACCCATCTTCCATTGGGGGTTTATATACGAAAGTGCCACAAATCCGCGCCACCTTGAATACAGTTATGCCGTCTCCGGGACGGCCGCGGGAAGAGTCCCACCCGCGAGGGCCTTCTGCAGGATATTGATGGCCGCGTTGTGATCGCGGTCAAGATTAAGACCGCATTCACAGACGTGCCTTCTATCTGAGAGGCCCTTCTTCACCGTCGCACCACAGCGCGAGCAGCGCTGCGAGGTGTTTCTGGGGTCAACGAATAAAAGCTGTCTACCAGCGCTCTCGGCCTTGTAGATCAGCTGATTTACGATTCGTCCCCAGGAATTTTCGAGTATGGATCGATTCAGGCCCTTCTTGCGGGCCCCGCCCGATCTGGTCATCTTCTGCTTGTCCAGCTTCTCGGCCGCGATCAGACCGTAACGCCGCACAAGATCGGTGGTGATCCGGTGGCATTCGTTCCGGTCCCGGACCCTGGCCCTATCGTGCGCGTTGGCCAGGATGCGGCGGCGCTCCCGGAAACGGCG
>CAYXKQ010000308.1:0-1541 GCA_964465715.1 uncultured Chloroflexota bacterium | reverse complement strand
AGCGGTCCCGGGCGGTTAGGGGGTCCAGCCTGGTTCCGCCGAACTGATCCGGCAGTTTCGCCCCGGCCGGGACCCTTAGGCGGGCACGCTCGATCGAGAGGAACCGCCAGCGCCCGTGGCAGAGCACGAACTCGCGTCTCCCCGCATCCTCGCGCAGCAGGATCCGGGCCGAACGCAGACTGGACATGGCCGCCCAGGCAATACCCCCACCGACGATCGCCAGCAGCACTCCCTGCCAGGCCGCCAGCGCGGCGACGCTGAGCAGGGCCAGCGCCGAAAACAGCGCCTGCAGGCCGAAAAGCGCCAGAGAGGTCCGGAACCGCCCCAGGCCGCAGATGTCGAGGTGGTGATGCAGCGGGGTGGCGATGAACGGTAGCCGGAACTGCTGATAGGGGCGGGTGCGGTGGTCCTGGCCGCCGAGTCGCCGGAAGCGCCGGTAAAGGGGCACCAGGAGCTTGGCCTGGACCAGCGAGGATGCACCCTCAAGGATCCAGACCCCGGCCAGCAGGGGCAGCAGCAGGTCGTTTCCGGAGACGATCGCGGCTCCCGCCAGGAGCGCGCCGATCAGCAGCGCGCCGCTGTCGCCCAGGTAGATCAGCGCCAGCCGTCGACCCTGGCCGCCGGGCAGGTTCAGGACCAGGAAGCCGGCCAGTCCGGCCCCGATCAGCCCGGCCGTTTCGCCGGCGCCGCCCGCCCCGCCGATCCAGAGCGCGCCCAGGCCGATCAGCCCCAGCCCGGCCGCCAGGCCGTCGATGCCGTCGCTGAACCCCGCCCCCAGGGCGATGGCCAAAATTAGTAGGAAGTACCAGCCGGCCAGCAGGACCGAGTTGTCAATCCAGTTAGAGAGAGCAAACGCGCCGGTGGCGGGTTCGGCGGCCAGCAGCCAGCCGCTGGCCCAGGCTGCCGAGAAGACCGCACAAAGCAGGCTGGCGCGCTCGCCCAGCCCCTGTCCGCGCCGGGTTTTGAGCATGTCGTCCACCAGTCCGCTGAGGAAGAATGCCGCCGCGGCGACCAGGCAGGTCAGGGTGGGTCCGGAGCCCGAGGCGATCGCCGCCGCCCCGATCCCCAGCAGGAGAGCCGGGCCGCCGACCAGGGGCAGCCTGCGGCTCCGCCCGCTTGCCTGGGCACGGTAATGTCCGGCCTTGCTCTCCCCGGACACGAAACCGGGCAACAGGCGCCAGAGCAGGGCCCCGATCGCCAATACCATGAACGCCGACGCGCCCGCGAAGAAGCCGATGCAGAGTCCTCCCGTATTGCCCAATCCGGTCCCGGTGGGCGGGACCGCTAGAGACATTTTGTTATCTGCCCTAAATCCGGCGACGGCGCCGGGGCGATGATCGACCGGTGCGGCGGCGACCGCAGCCTCGTTTCGTCGGACCCCGAGCAAACGCTTTCCCTGGGCCGGTCGCTGGCCCGGGTCGCCGGGACCGGCACAATTCTTCTGCTGAACGGCGAACTGGGGGCCGGCAAGACTGTCCTGGTCAAAGGCCTGGCCGAAGGGCTGGGATCGGAAGGCCCGGTGACCTCGCCCACGTTCGTGC
>CAYXKQ010000307.1:0-1581 GCA_964465715.1 uncultured Chloroflexota bacterium | reverse complement strand
CGGTCTCATCGCGATCTATCTGGCCTGGATCCCGGAGACGAATCTGCGACCCGACAGCGATGCGCTGCTACTGCGCCGGGTTGCCCGGAATTACCGAAAACTCTTCTCTAACCGGGTCTATGTGGTCCCGGTAGCCCTGTTTGCGCTCACGTTCTCTGGCCACCTGGTCTTCATCTCCACCTCGGCCCTGGTGCTGATCGACCAGATCGGCATCGGCGCGGGTCTTTTCGGGGTCGCCTTTGGGGTAGTTTCGTCAGGGCTGATGGCCGGCGGGGCGATCGGCGGAGCACTGGTAGGCAGGGTCCGGGCGGACCGGATCCTGGTCGCCGGAATCGGACTGACCGCGATCGGTTCGCTGACCCTGCTGGGCGCGGCGCTGCTGCTGATCGAACCCGGGTCGGGCCTTATTGGGGCGGGCCTGATCGTAGTGCCGATGTTTTTTGTGCTTCTGGGCACGGCGATGTCCTGGCCGGTTGCCACGGCCACCGCTCTGACTCCCTTCCGGGATATGTCGGGCCTGGCCGCGGCGGTGCTGGAGTTTGCGATGATGGCGGTTTCATCCATCTACGCGATCGTTTTTGCGGCGCTGCTGGCCCCTTCGGCTGTTTCGATGGCCGCCGCGATCGCGCTGTCGGGTGTCGGGGCTTTTCTCCTGGTGCTGCTGGCCGGGCGCCAGGTAATTCGTTAGGACCCAACGCATTTCCGAACGGGGCAAATCCGGCGCGGTGGGATCATTGAATGAGCGACTTGGCCCAATCGCAGCGGCCATCGCCGACGCTAGGACCTGATGCCCTCACCCGCCAACTCGGCCGCTGTCGCGGCGCCCGATGCCAGGCACGACTCCCGCGCCGAATCACGCCTGACGACCGCGATCCTGATCGCGCTTTCGGCACTGGCCCCACTCTCGATCGACATGTTCCTGCCGTCGATCCCGGACATCACCGCCGAATTTTCAGCCGACTCGGCCACGATCCGGCTGGCGGTGACGATGTACCTGTTGATGTCGGCCACTTCGGCGATGTTGTTCGGGCCGGCGTCGGACCGTTTCGGGCGGCGGCCCGCCCTGGTGGCCGGCATGTCGCTGTACGTACTGGGCGGCATTCTGGCCTGGTTTTCCAATTCGGCCGAGATGCTGGTGGCGGGTCGAATCGTGCAGGGTTTCGGCAGCGGCGCCGGCATGTCAATCGCCCGCGCCACGGTTATCGACGTCTACGGCCGGGAGCGCGCCACGAGGATCATCGCCATCATGTCGGTGGTCATGGCGCTGGCGCCGATGCTGGCCCCGGTCGTCGGCGGCATTTATCAGGAAACCGTCGGCTGGCGCTGGGTGTTTGCGACCCTGACCTTCATGGGGATCGGTCTGATTGCCGCCTACATCTACCAGATTCCCGAAACCAACCTGCAGCGCGATCCGCGGGCGCTTTACGTGCCCCAAATCCTGCGCAATTACGGAACGCTCTTCTCCACCCGCGCCTACGTGGTGCCGGTCGCGTTGGTCGCGATCGTATTTGCCGGGCACCTTACGTTCATATCCACCTCGGCCCTGGTTCTGATTGATGACATTGGAATCTCCCCCGGGCT
>CAYXKQ010000306.1:0-1585 GCA_964465715.1 uncultured Chloroflexota bacterium | reverse complement strand
GGCGGTCGTGGTGACCGGGCGGCGGCGACGCCTGGTCCGGGCCGCCGGCGCCTGGTCGGGATCGTGCGGGATCGTTTCGGGATCCGGCGCGGCGGCCTGCTCCGGCGGCGCAGCGCTTTCCCGGTCAGCGTCCTGATCCGACGAACCGATGGCGTCCAGCCAGCGGCAGAGGTTGTGCGCCATTGCCTGCACCGCCAGCCAGGCGGCGTTGGCGTTGAAGTTGGCCGAGGGCAGGTGGTTGAGGCCGACGCCGTATTTAAGGTCCTTGATGTAACCCTCTATCTCGGCTCGCTGGCGGTGGTCGGCTTCCAGGTAGACCATGCCGCCTGACCGGTTGGTGATGAACGCGCTGTACTCGTAGCGGTGCTCGGGCGACAGATCAAGCAGGGAACCCGGATCGATGCGCTTGCGGCGCACGATCAGGCGGCAGGGGACCGATTCCCGGCGATGGGCGAAGGCCAGGTACTCCAGCTCGGCCACGTCGGCCCCGGGGCCGTCGCGGGGTCCGAAGTCGTCGATGTGGACCCAGTCGCTCTCCGGGATGGCCCGGATCTGCTTTTTCAGTCCGGCATACAGCTTGGCGGTGATCGAGAAGCCGGCGTCCAGCCGGCGGCAGACGGCTACGACCTTGTGGTCGTAGAAGCCCGATCAGGCCCTGAGGGTCAGGGGTCCTTCGGCCCCGGCGTAGCGTACGCGGCCGATCGTCTCGGTAAGGAAATGGGCGGCGGCGCGGCCGGTATGGGCCTCGCCTTCGCGCAAACGCGAGAAGAGCACCTCGCCGCTGCCGGCCAGGGTCGCCAGCAGCGGGTGATAGCCGCTGCGGCCGCTGTAATTGAGCTTCCCGGCGCCCTGCTTCCTGCGGCCATAGGTCTCGCAGTGGGTGGAGTCCAGGTCGATCCGCAGCAGCCCATCGCCCGGTCCGGCGCCGACCGACCAGGCGCGCTTAAGCAGCTCCCGGCCGAGGCGGTCCAGCTGGCGCACGTGACCCCAGGTAAAAGAGCGCAGAAAGGTTCCCAGAGTGGAGGGAGCCTTGACCGTAAATCCCAGGATCGTGCGCGTGGCGCCGGCCCGCAGCAGGTCGGCGTCGTCGATGCAGTCGCCGCCGATCAGGGCCGAGGCGATGAGCGTCAGCAGCTTGTCTGCCACGTTGGCCCGGCCGACGGCCGGACCCAGGTCCACGATCCTTGCGCAGAGCGGGGCAAAGCCCAATCTGAGCGATAAACAGGACCGGAATGAACAGGCCGGCGTTGGGGATCAGGTTCTCGTCGTCGAAGGCGAGCTTGAGGCGCGATGGGTCTATAATCTTGCTCACTTGAAAAGTGCTCCCCGTTTCTGGGTTCTTTGGTCGTAGATAAACCAATTCTCCCAGATACGAGAGAGCACTTTTTAAGTTTTAAAGGGGTGCTGGGGGGTTGGGTTTCGGTGGATCTAGGTCAGAGCAATTGACGTCGTTCGGGCGGGCGTTGAGGCAGCCGACAGGCATAACCGTGGGGGCGAGGCCGGGTGTGACTTCGCCCGGTTAGGCATGGCCCGGTAACGCGCGTGTGGCGTGATTCGGCCCGGAAGCTGACGGCCCGCGCGTTGC
>CAYXKQ010000305.1:0-1601 GCA_964465715.1 uncultured Chloroflexota bacterium | reverse complement strand
AATTCGCCCGGGCGCTCCAGCTGGCAGAGGTGGCCCGCTCCCGGAACCGTTGCGACCATGGCCGATTGGATTCGGTCGGCGAATGCCTCGCCGTAGGCCGGCGCGACCAACTGGTCCTGCCCGGCGACGATGACCAGGGTCGGATTGCCGATTCGGTGCAGGCGCTTCTTCAAGCCCTTGTCCGGGATCGGCCACATGAATTTGGCGATAGTGGCCAGGGAGCGGGTGCGCTCGATCCTTTGCTGGTGACGCTGCTCTTCGGATTCAGGATCCGGAAGGCAGTCCAAAGCGGCGTCGCAATCGTCATCGGCGAAAAGTACCGACCGCAATTTGTCCGGCGCGGCGGCGAAGTAGTCGATCCCGGGGTGCTCCTCGAGCCACAACCCCATCGGCGATGCGAGAACCAGCCGGTTGACGCGGCTGCCGGCGATTGCCGCAAGTTCGGCCGCCATCATCGCGCCGAAGAAGTGCCCGACCAAATCGGGCTGCTCCAACCCCAGTTCATCCAGCAGGTCCATGTGAAAGAGGGACAGGTCCAGCAGATCGTCGAATTCGTCCGCATCGCCGGAATCGCCGAATCCGGGATGCAGCGGCGCGTATACGGTGAACCGCTCGGTGAGGCCTTCAAGAAAATCCGGCCAACCCAGGTAGCCGAAGGCTCCGTGCAGGTATACCAGCGGGGGGCCGCTGCCGGCGCTGGCGACTTGAATCGGCAGCGCGCCGACCATCACGGTGCGCTCGTTGGGACGATCGGACATCGCCCGCGCCTAACCTGCGACCGGGTCTGGCACGGCCCGGTTTGAAATCGGATTGGGCCACCAGTGGTCCTGGTATCCGCTCCACATTCCGCGCAATTTCGGCATCACCTCGGATGCGAACAGAGCGGTGTTCTTCATGGTCAGGTCCTTGGGCATGCTGCCGATCTGCATGAGCACCATCAGGTGGCCGACCCTCAGTCCCTCGACCGCCTCGCGCATCCGATCTGCCACGGTCTCCGGGCTGCCGCCGATGACGTAACCCTCCTCGACGAAATCTTTCCACGTCATTTCGGTGCGTTTGCGGGCATGCGAGCGGCTCAGATTGCTGCCGACGCCCTTCTTCAGCGTCTTGATTGAGCGGTATCCGGGCGCCTCGGTGAATCCCGGGTAGACGTGCAGGTTCTTCTTGAAGAAGTAATCGATGTGCGGTGCGTATTCTTCCTCGGCCTTGGCGTCGGTCTCCGAGACCGCCACCAGTTGCAGGAATCCGGCCCGGTAGGGGTTGTCGTCGACGCCCAGGTTTTCCATCTCGCGCCAAAATCCCTTCATCACCCGGGTGCCGTGCTTGTAGCCCGAGTAACTCAGGTAGCAGTAAACGTAGTTCATCCGGGTAGTCCACTCCCAGGTCTCGACGCTGCCGCTGCCCGGAACCCAGACCGGGGGGTGCGGCTTCTGCAGCGGACGCGGCCAGATATTCACGTAGCGGTTCTGGGTGTACTTGCCGTTGAAGGCGAACAGGTCCGGTTCGGTCCAGGCGCGGATGATCAGGTCGTGGGCCTCGTGGTAACGGTCGCGCAGGGTTGCCGGGTTGACGCCATAGGCGTAATTTGTGTCCATGGATGT
>CAYXKQ010000304.1:0-1606 GCA_964465715.1 uncultured Chloroflexota bacterium | reverse complement strand
GATTTGACGTGTTTGTATACCCGGGCCGACGACGAATGTTGTACCGGGTGCGTTCACAGCGCCGCGCCGAAAGATCGGCGTTCGACGACTCGATGAGCCGCGGTTGTTGCTGGATTCTGCGAACGGGCGCGCTGGCCGATTACTGCCGTCCTAAAGCGCAGTAATGATCAAGGCTTCAGCGCCGGGGGTTCTACCGCGTAACACTATATATGTGTACATTGTCGCCGCAAACGACCTTGCACGTGAAGAGCTCTTCCCTCCGGCTAAGTTCTGCCGGGTCACAGCAGGGCCCGGGAGCGCCCGGGCCTATTTCCGATTTCGTCCGGGTACCGGCAAAACGGGTTTTTGAGATTGCTGATTCAGCCCCTCGATTCGAACCGACCGGGGCGGCTGGATTGGCGTAACCGAACGACTGCCCCGATAGGGGGATACGCGGTGACCCGCCGCCAACTCCCACCCGAACTTGATAGCCCTTCGGCCTTTTGCTCCGGGGCAATCGGGAAATTCTGAAAGCCCTGCCAATTACCGGCGGGTCGTAGGTTTCAGCGGTGGCGCCTCCTGAATCGGCAGGGCGCAAATTGCGAGGAATCTCCCTGCGGTCCCTGGTCCGCGGGGCACCCGGATCTTTGTGTAGGCCTCAAATCGCGAAACCGAACCAGGCGTTTAGCCTGCTTCGTCCTCGGTGCCCTCGCTAATAATTCCAATCCAATCCGTGGGCGAGGGCTGATTTGAATTCACGGCAAATATTGCTGATCACCGGTGGAGGTCGCGGAATTGGCGCCGCGACGGCGCAAATGGCAGCCGAGCGCGGTTACTTTGTCTGCATCAATTTCCGCCGGAACGCCGACGCCGCCAGCGGCGTTCTGAACGACATCCGCAGTAGCGGCGGGGATGGACATGCGATCCAGGCTGACGTCGGAGACGAATCAGCAGTGTCCCGGATGTTCGGAGCGGTCGATGCGCTGCCCGGCACCCTGGTCGGGCTGGTTAACAGCGCCGGGATCGTTGCGCGCTCTGCCCGCTTTGAGGAGACATCCCCCGCCAGATGGCGGAGCATCTTTGAAACCAACGTGTTTGGCACCATGCACTGCTGCAGGGAAGCAGTCTTGCGCTTGAGCCCGCGGCATGGCGGCTCCGGAGGGGCGATCGTGAACGTCTCGTCGGGGGCGGCCCGGTCGGGGTCCCCGAACGAATATGTCGACTATGCCGCGTCCAAGGGGGCGATCGACAGTTTCACGATCGGGCTTGCGCGTGAACTTGCCGGCCACCGGATTCGGGTCAATTCGGTAAGACCCGGTTTCATCCTCACCGCAATCCACGCCCAGAGCGGTGACCCCGACCGCGTTGAAAAACTGCGCCCGCAACTGCCCATGCGGCGCGGCGGGAATCCGGATGAAGCGGCAGCGGCGATATTGTGGCTCCTGTCGGACGAGGCTTCCTACGTGAGCGGTTCCTGCATAGATGTAACCGGTGGCGCGTAGGCGGATTCTGGCCGGCAGAGGGTTGATGCCCACCGCCGCTTTCGCCAGCGGGATGATTGAGGCATTTGAAGGCGGCCCACCTCGCCGATCCCAGGGTCAGGGCAATTCGGGTCGGTCAACCGGCC
>CAYXKQ010000303.1:0-1622 GCA_964465715.1 uncultured Chloroflexota bacterium | reverse complement strand
CGTTTTCGTCATTGTGATGGCGCTGCTGGCCGCCTGCGCGGAGGGGCCGGCCGAGCAGGCGGTCGAGTTAGTCGTCCGGAATGGCGCCCTGGTGGGCGGCCCGAAATCGATCTCGGCCCGCCAAGGCGATGGAGTCACACTGCTGATCGACTCCGACTCCGACGCCACGCTGCATGCCCATGGCCTCCCCGAAGTGGTTGCGGTCCGGGCCGGTGAGCCGGCGCGGGTCGCGCTGGATACGACCTACGCCGGCCAGTTCGATGTGGAGTTGCACCTGGTTCCAGCCGGCCCAATTGCAATGGCCGCCGACCGGGGTTCCGGAGTGGAAATGGAACCGGGCGCGATGGCCCACGGCGGGTCGGTCCCGGCCCCGCCGGCGATGAGCGTTTCGATTTCGCTGACTCCGGACCCGGTGGAAGGATTGAACCTGGAGATACTCACTGCCGGTTTCGAGTGGGCGCCCGAGGGAGCCGGCGGGAAACACGTCGCCGGCGAGGGACACGCCCACGTGTACGTGGACGGGGTCAAGCACGCGCGCGCCTACGGGCCCTGGTTGCACCTCTCCGGGCTGGAACCCGGGACTCGCCACATCAGGGTCACGCTGAATGGCAACGCCCACGGCGAATATACGCGGGCCGGGCAGCCGGTAGCAGCCGAGGCCAGCGCCGAGGTGACCGCGGCGGGCGCCGGTGGCGGGCACGGCGACGGCGCCCTGATGGTTGCCAAGCTGAGCGTGGAGCCGTCCTGACCGGGGACATTGCAAGGGGCCGATTAGACCGGCGCGGGTGGGTGCGGCGATCAGTCTGCAGGCCGACGCCTGCTCCCTTATTGACGATCTCGCGGCGCCATCCGGTCAGCCAAGACCCAGTTCACCAAGGCGTTCTTCGCCGATGCCGAAATAGTGACCGATTTCGTGGAGAACAGTGATTCGTACCTCCTCGCGCACCTCGTCGTCGCTGGCGCAGATAAACTCTATCGGCTCCTGGTAAATGCTGATCTTGTCCGGCAGGGCGAAGCTGTACCCGTCGCTGCGGTCCGGCAGCGGGATTCCGTGGTAGAGGCCAAGCAGGACATCCTCCGGCTCGAGCCCGGCCCGTTCCAGGTCTTCCGGCGTCGGGCTGCTTTCGACTACGAATTCAACGTTTGCGATGCGGGCGCGGAGCCTTCTGGGCAACGAATCCAGCACCTCGTCGACCAGTCTGCGGAATTGATCGGGTTCCATCGCCGCGAGTTTACGTGCCATCCGCACCATTTGGAGGTGCCGCGTATGCGGTAGACGGTGACAGCTTCGATGCAATGCTCCCCAGCCACTACTAAACGAAAATCGGCAAGCAGCCCAGCCCCGGTGAACTGGAGCAAATTTCCTGACCGTAAATTCCGGCCGTTCCACCCGCCACAGTGAACCCAGCCTCAATCGATCGCTTGGAGATCTGCTAAACCGACGGTTGGGCCAGAGCACAGTTCTCGCCGAAAACACGCGTGTAATCCGCGACCATCCCTCGCTGCAACCGGACGTTCTCATTTCCTGCATTGGTCGCTCGCCGGTCGTGATCGAGGCCGAATACGATCCGGCTTCCGGCGTCGAAGCCGAAGCGGCTGAACGACTTGGGTTGGTGGCGGCG
>CAYXKQ010000302.1:0-1630 GCA_964465715.1 uncultured Chloroflexota bacterium | reverse complement strand
CGCCGAAGTCTGGGGCATCGAGACCGACCCCGCCGAGATCATCGGCACCGGCCCCTTCACTATCGAGACCCTCGAGCCGGACGACCTCATCGTCCTCAGGCGAAACCCGGAGTATTGGCTCACCGACAGCGCCGGCAACCGTCTCCCGTACCTGGACGAGATCCGGTACCTGGTGGTGGACGGCCTGGCGGACGAACTCCCCAAGTTCCGATCAGGCGAGACGGATGTTCACGGCGTGCTGGGCGCGGAGTTCGCCACCCTTGATCCGGTGCAGGAAGCCGAGAACTTCACGCTCTACAGCCGCGGACCCACCTTCGGTTCGACATTCCTGGCCTTCAACATGAACCCGGGGAGCAACGCCGAAACCGGTGAGCCGCTACTGGCGCCCGAAAAACTGCGCTGGTTTGAGAACACCCGCTTCCGCCAGGCGGTGGCCCACGCGGTGGACAAGGCCCGGATCATCAGCGATGTCCAGCACGGGCTGGGCTACCCGCAGTGGGCCTTCGTCAGCCCGGCCGCCGGCGATTTCCATAATCCCGATGTCCGTCGCTACGAGTACGACATTGAGAAGGCCAACGCCATCCTGGACGGCCTTGGATGGATGGATCGCGACGGCGACGGGATCCGCGAAGACTACGCCGGCAACAACATCAGGTTCACCATGGCCACCAACGCCGGCAATGATCTTCGGCTCAGAGTTCTGGAAATCATCCAGGCCGGTCTGACGCAGATTGGCATTCAGGGCGATATCAGCGTGATCGAGTTTGGCGAGATCGTGGACCAGCTGACCAGCAGCTATGAGTGGGAATCGATCCTGATTGGATTCGGCGGAAGTTCCGAGCCGCACTTCAGCATCTCGTTCTGGCATAGCAGCGAATCGCTGCACCTCTGGAACCCGAATCAGTCCGAACCCGCGACGACCTGGGAAGCCGAGATCGACTCCCTCTTTATCCGGGCCAGCCAGGAACTGGACCATGAGGAGCGAGTTCGGCTCTACCACGAGGCGCAAATGCTCGCCGCCGATCACGCGCCGGTTGCTTACACCACGCACTCGGAACGCCTGACCGCGGTCCGCAACGTGTTCGGCAACCTGACGCCCACCCTGTTTGGACTTTGGGATATCCGCTACGTCTACCGGACGGACCTGTAGACCGGAGGGCGTCGCGTGGGCTCCGGCCTGACGGTGCTGGTGGTGCTGAACGGGGACGTCGATCCCGCGTTTCTCGCTCGGCAGCTAGCGACGGCGGATCGCGTCGTCGCCGCCGACGGCGGGGCTGCGGCGGTCTCGGCGGCCGGCGCCGCCTGCGACGTCATCGTGGGCGACGGCGATTCGCTTGGTGAGGACGGATTTGCCGAAGCGCAAGCAGCCAATCCGGCTGTCGAAGTCCGTCGCTTTCCCACCGCCAAGGACGCCACTGACGCCGAACTGGCCCTGCGGGCCGCACTCGAAGTCGATCCTGATCGAGTCATTGTGGTCGGCGCCTTCGGCGGCGCCCGCCTCGACCACGAGCTGGCGTCCGTCATGCTGCTTGCCAACCCGAGCTGGCGTGACCGCGCGGTGGTGCTGGCTGACGGACATCGCGAGGTTCGGCTGGTGACCGACCGAGCCGAGATACGCGGTCAGGCAGGC
>CAYXKQ010000301.1:0-1632 GCA_964465715.1 uncultured Chloroflexota bacterium | reverse complement strand
ATCGCACTGGGTGCGCAGCGGATCAGAATCCGCCTTCATCGAGGGGGTGTTCGAATTACCGGCCGCCCATCCGATCTGGCCCGGCCTGGCCGAGCTGGGAATCGAGGAGGAGGAGCCGGGCCAATTGATAGTGCAGCGCGAAATCTGGCCGGGCGGGCGCTCCCAGGTGCGGCTCAACTCGCGCAGCATCACCCTGCGAGTGCTCGAATCGATCGGCCCGCTGCTGGTCGAGATCAATGGCCAGAACCAACAGCTGGACCTGTTGCGGCCGGCCCGCCAGCTGCTGTTCCTTGACGAATACGCCGAATGCGTCAAGTTGCGGAACAGCTACCGGCGCCAATACGACCATCTCGCATCCCTGCGAGCTAAACGTGAACGCCTGGGGGCGGACGCGGCCGCGCGCGCCCGCGAGATGGACATGCTCGCCTACCAGATAGGCGAGATCGAGGACGCCCAGGTCGGCCCGGACGAGGAGCCGCAACTGCTGGCCGGACTGCGCCGCAGCAGCAACCTGACCGAGCTGACCACCCTGATCGACAGGGCCCTGGGCGACCTGACCGGCCCGGACGGAGCCTCAAACCGGCTGGGCGGCGCGCTGACTAGTCTTGCCCGGGCGCGCACGCTAGACCCTGATTCGGCCGGTTCGATGGAACAACTCCGGGTGGCCCAGGAGATCGCCGATCAGGCCGCCGCCGAACTCCGCACCCGCCTTGAGTCGCTGAGCCCCGACCCGATCGAAGCCGAGCAGATGGCGGCACGGTTGCGCCTGATCGACGACCTCAAGCGCAAATACGGCGGGTCGGCCGCCGCAATCGCCGAATTCGCCTCCCGCGCGGCAGACCGTCTCGAGCAGCTGCGGGCGGCCGATAGCCGGATCGCCGAGATCGAATCCGGTCTGGCGGAGATCGGCGAGCAGATGGGCGAGTCGGCCGCCGAGTTGCGGGCAGCCCGGAGGGCCGCCGGAAAGCGCCTGGAGACGGCAGTGCTGAAGAACCTGTCCGCCCTGGGAATGGGCGAGGCCAGGTTCGAGGTGGCGGTTGAAGCGCTGCCCGAAGCAGCCGGCGCCTTGAGCCGCGAGGGAGTCGGTGGCATGGGCCCGCAGGGCGCAGACCGGGTCCGCTTCGACCTGGCCGCCAACCCCGGCGAACCGCTGGCCCCGCTGGCGCGGGTTGCCTCGGGCGGGGAGATTTCGCGCATCATGCTCGCGCTGCGCTGTGCGTTGTTGCAGGTCAATGCCCCGGCGGTGATCATATTCGACGAAATCGACGCCGGAATCGGCGGCCGCCGCGGGTTGACGGTGGGGCACCAGCTCTGGAAACTGGCCGACCGCGGCCAGACCGTCTGCGTCACCCACTTGCCCCAGATCCCGGCGTTCGCCCAGCGGCACTTCCTGGTGGCCAAAGAGGAGCGCGGCGGGCGCAGCCAGGTCGCTGTCAAAGAGCTGGACCGGGACTCGCAGATGACCGAGCTGGCGGCCATGACCGGCGGAGTCGAAGCCGTCGAAGCGGCGGTACGGATAAAAGCGCAGGCCGATGGACTGATGGGCGAGCGATAGCGCGCCACGTTTCGGCGACGCGAGTGCATCAGCGGAACCTCGAACCGCCAATAGATTCGCAGAGCCCGGACAGGGCA
>CAYXKQ010000300.1:0-1647 GCA_964465715.1 uncultured Chloroflexota bacterium | reverse complement strand
TTCCGGCGGCCGGAAATTTCTCCTCCGCCAGCAGCAGGGCGCTGCGCGCCGGCGACTCGCTGGGCAGGAACTGCGAAGTGTCGTCGTCGATTACCTCGCCCAGGCTGGGGGAGAGGGCGTACACGATCGCCGCTGCGGCGACCCAGAAGGCCAGGACCGCCAGGGCCCGGCGGGGCCCGCCGACGAGCTGCCCCAGCGGAGCAAAGAAGCTGGTCATCTTGGAAAACCCCTGATTGGTGGTGCCCCCGGGAACCCGGTCACCGGCGCCGGCCCTCTGTCTATACGCAGCGCCAGCCCGATCGGTTGATGGGCGACGCCGGACCAGATCCCGCCCGGCCCGGTTTCACTAGCGTGGAACTTCAGGGGCTTCGGCCGTTCCCCGGACGAACCGCTGCCATCGCCTTAGGCGCAGAGAAGGCGCCGGTCCGCCGCGTTTCACGTTCACGATCTCGGCCACGACTGCCAGGCCGATCTCCTCCGGGGTGCGCGACCCGATATCCAGACCGATTGGAGCGTAAATGTTGCCGAGCGAATCGGCCGGGATTCCGCTCTCGATCAGGTTGCGGTAAACGATCAGCACCCGGCGGCGCGAACCGATCATCCCGATGTAAGGCGCCCGGCAGCCGGCCAGTTGCCGCAGGGCGTGCTCGTCGAACGCGTGCGCGCGGGTAACCAGCACGACGTAGGTCGATGCGTCCACGCTCAACGAGGACAGGCACTCTGCCATGTCGCCGACCAGGATCTGCTCGGCCTGCGGGAACCGTTCGCGGTTGGCGTAATCGGAACGATCGTCGATCACCGTGATTTCAAAGCCGCTCGCCTGGCCGATCTGGCAGATCGGCACCGCGACGTGACCGGCGCCGACTATGACCAGGCGGTCGGACGGACGCAGCGGTTCATAGAAGACCTCGACCGCCGCGTCGCGGCGACGCCGCGGCCGCTCGCCGTCACGCGCGTAGGGATGGCAGACCGGATCGGTGGCATCCAGGGCCCGGGTCAGGTCGTGGTGCATGGCCCGTTCGAGCGGGTCGTCTTCGGGCTCGGGGATCGACTCGCCTTCCAGGGCCAGCCACTTGCGTCCCGCCGGATAGTTGGCCAGGCGCGAACGCACGATGCTGGCCAGCACCCCGCGACGACGTTGCTGCCGGGCGGTTATCAGGCGCCCGAGGAGGTCCTGGGTCAGTTCGCCCCCGCGCGCCATACGTCGATGAAAACATCCACCGAGCCGCCGCAGACATCGCCTTCGCCACGCAGATCGTCGACCAGGTCCACGCGCAGCAGGCGCGGTTGCGAGTCCGCCAGCGCCGCCGCCGCCTCCTGCCAGATGCCCGCCTCGACGCACCCGCCGCCGACCGTGCCGGCCCCGTCGCCCGACTCGAAGACCAGCATGCTGGCACCGACCTTCTGCGGGGTCGAACCGCGGCTGCCCACGATCGTCGCCATCGCGACGCTCTCACCCTGACGGGTGCGTTCGCGAATCAGTTCGTAAAGCATGGTCTCAGAAGATTTGCGGATCGGTCAAGAAAATCCCGACCAATGATATTGGGCGGCGCTCGATTGCGGCCCCTGCCTGAAGTCGATCGCCGTCGGCTGTCGGCATAGCAAACTAGGTTTGCCGCCGCCGACAACGCCGCCTGGCGTTCCAGA
>CAYXKQ010000299.1:0-1653 GCA_964465715.1 uncultured Chloroflexota bacterium | reverse complement strand
GTCGGCGGGATTGAGCGCCTTGATCGTCGGCTTGCAGCCCGCTCTGACCGCCTGCGTGGTGGGGCCGCTGTTGAATGAACGGGTCACCCTCCGCCAGTGGTTGGGTGTGCTGCTCGGCTTCGTCGGTGTCGTCCTGGTGGTCGCCGACCGCATAGAGATCGGTGCCGGCGCCTGGACCGGAATCAGTTTCGCGGCCATCGGACTGCTCGGCATTACCGCCGGAACCCTGTACCAAAAGCGGTTCTGCGCCGACATGGATCTGCGGTCCGGTTCGGCGATCCAGTTCTCGGTCACGTGCCTCGCCATGACCGGCCTCGCCTTCGCGTTGGAAAGCCGGGATATCCAGTGGACGGGCGAGTTCATCTTCGCGGTTGCCTGGCTGGTGGTCGTCCTGTCACTGGGCGCCGTCACGCTGCTCTACATCCTGATCAAGCGCGGGGCGGCGGCAAAGGTCGCGAGCCTTTTTTACCTCGTGCCGCCGGTGACCGCCCTGATGGCGTTCTTCCTGTTCGACGAACGGCTGGGCGTTCAGGAATTGATCGGAATGGGCATCGTCGTGGCCGGGGTCGCTCTTGTCACCCGCGAAAGGGCTTAAACGCCGTCCGCCAGTTTTTTCAACAGCCGGATAAGCTGTCGGCGCTCATCGTCGGTCAGACCGCCCCCGATCCGTGCCTCGTGATCCGCGACCATGGGCTTCAGCCGGGCCAGCATCTCCTGTCCCGCGTCCTTCAACACAAGGGCGTAAGACCGCCGGTCGACGGGCGATGCCCTGCGTTCGACGATGCCCCGGGATTCGAGCGTATCGATAACCGCAACCATGGTGGAGCGTTCGATGCCGACCGCCCGGGCGAGCGCGGATTGGGTCAGGCCGGGATTCGCACCGATCAGGGCGACGACGCCGAATTGGCCCGGCGTGATCTGCTCCCCGGCCATCTGGTCGGCAAAATCATTGAAGACGGCGACCTGGGCGCGGCGCAAATGATAGCCGACCAGCGACACCAGGACATCGAAGTCCAACTCGTCATCATCGCCGGTTCGGCGCGCTATCAGCACGCTGTCATCCACGACCGCAAACTGCCGGTTCGGGTTGGAATCGATGGGATATGGGCGGGTGCAAAACGGCGACACCATAGGTCCGCCGCCAGGGATTGTCCACGGACCTCCTCATGCCGCCGGCTGAGGCCGCGCCGCCTCGCGCTCCTCGGCCAACCGCCGGAGGGCAAAGCGCTGAATCTTGCCGGTCGCTGTCTGCGGCATGGCGTCGACAAAGTACATCCGCCGCGGACATTTGTAGATCGACAGCGTCGAGGTCAGATGATCGGTCAACTCCTGCTCGACCGCGGACCGGTCCGCCGCGCCGTCGGGCCCAACCATGAACAGCGCGAGCCGGATGAGCCCATCTTCGTTGGGCACCCCGACCACGGCGGCCTCGGCGACACGGGGATTTTTGAGAACCTCGGTTTCGATTTCGCCGGGCGCCACCCACTGGCCGGAAATCTTCAACATATCGTCGCCCCGCCCGTGATATTCATAGAAACCTTCGCTATCGCGGACGAAGACGTCGCTGGTGCAGTACCAGCCGTCCTTGAACACCGCGCGGGTCTTGTCGTCGAGGTTCCAATAGCCCTGCGCCACCGAATCCATGCGCACCCA
>CAYXKQ010000298.1:0-1655 GCA_964465715.1 uncultured Chloroflexota bacterium | reverse complement strand
GCCCCGGTACCTGACGCTGTAGTTGAACCGGGTATCGACCAGGTCGATGCCGAACTTTTCCATCAGCAGCAGGATGTGGTGGTAGACCGACGGTATGCAGGCGGTTACCGAGATGTCGAAAGGGACCGAACTGCCGTCGGCCTGGGGCATGTCGACCGTGACGGCGTTGCCGCCCAGCTGGTCGCGGGCTTCATAGAGGCGAAAGTCGAACCTATCCGGATGATGGCTCAGCGCCCAGGCCGCGCCCAGGCCCGAGATTCCTCCGCCGATGATGGCAACGCGCCGCCTGGTGCCGGCCGAAGCCGGCGATTCGGTGGCGGTCATTGCCGATCCGGGCGTCTACGACGCCTCATCGTTGCCGGCCCGCCAGTCAATCAATCGACTATCACCGACAGGGCCTGGACGGCATTGTTTACGTAGCCGCGGTAATTCCAGCCGGCGGATTCGGGCTGGGTGTTGCCGGCCTCGTCGCGGGCCCTGGCCCTCAGAACGTAGTGCCCGCTGCCGGACGGTTGCCAGGGGAGCTCCCAGCGGCGCCAGGCGCGCGGATTCTGCGAATCGGCCAGGCTCGCCTCAGACCAGGTGGCTCCATCGTCGGTGCTGACCTGGACCCCGGCAATCGCCCCGTGTCCCGACCAGGCGAATCCGGCAACCGTGACCGGTCCGCTCAATCTTTCGTCTTGAGCCGGCGCGGTGATTACCGATTTGACCGCCATCCGGGTCACCGGCCGGTTGGGCCCGTCGCGAACTCCCGGTTCGATGAATGTGTAGGCGTCGGACTGGAAATGACCGCCGAAGGGTTCGGTCAGGACATTTATTTCGGTCAACCACTTTACCGAGGCCATTCCGTACCAGCCCGGGACTATCAGACGGGCCGGGTAGCCATGGGCGCGGGTCAGCGGTTGGCCATCCATTGCAAGGGCGACGATTGTGTCCGGGTCCAGCGCCTGGGCGAGCGGCAGCGATCGTTCAAAATACATGTGCTCGCCGGCCTCGATCCCTGAATCGGCGCCGCGGAACAGCACCTCCACGGCCTCGGAGTCAACGCCAGCAGACTCCAGCAGACGAACCAGTGGGACTCCTTCCCACAAGGCGTTTCCGACCGCCCCGTGACGGAACTGCAGGCCGACCCCGGGTGGGTTTAGGTAGGAACGGCTGTTGCCGGCGCACTCCAGGGTCACCGTCCGTTCCACCTTGGCCATCGCCGCCAACTCGGCGATGGAAATAGATCCGGGGCGTTCGACGGCGCCGCCTATGGCGATCCGGTGATCGTTTCCCAGCTCAGGTTCGCCGAAGTGGCTGCGGATGAAGAATCGCTCATTCGGAGTCTTCCAATCTTCATGTCCGGACGGGTCGGTCTCGGCACAGAAGGGGTTCTCGGATACCGCGATCTGGAATTCGTTCTCGGCTTTCAAGGCCAGTCCTCGGATAAATGTCGCCGGTGCAGGCAAGCTGTCCCGCCGGCGCAGTTTTTGGTCCGCAGCATTATGGGTTCGAACCGACCGCCGCAATCGGGCACCGGACAATCCGAGCGACCCAGGGATCATCGATCTCGTCGCCGTTTGCCCACCCGGACCATTACCGCAACTCCGCCTACACGACGGCGGGGACGCGGTGCGCTCAGCGCGCCCCCGTCCACCGGTAATGCCTTCGGG
>CAYXKQ010000297.1:0-1741 GCA_964465715.1 uncultured Chloroflexota bacterium | reverse complement strand
GAATCATCCCGCCTTCGGCCAGGCTGGCGGCAAGCGCCCGGCCGGCCTCGACAATCGCCGGCGCAAGCGCCTGCGACTCCCGGGCGAGCTCGATGCTCTCGTGAAACTGGTTGAGTACGCGGTCTTGCATCTTTCCGCCGGCACTTTGCCCGGAAAACGGGAACCCTTCAAGCGCCTCCGCCATCGAAGGCGTTCCTGATCCAGCGGACGGTGGGGGCGGCCCTGTCGATATGGTCGATGCAGAATACGTCGAAACGCAGGCGATGGCCGCTCCACTGCGGGTGCGTCATCAGCAGGTGGCGGGTCGCACGCACGAGCTTGCGCTGCTTGCGAACGTCCACCGACTCGCCGGCGCGGGCGAATCGGCTGCTGGCGCGGGCTCGCACCTCGACGATGACCAGCGTGGCGCCGTCGAGGCAGACGAGATCCAGTTCACCCAGCCGGCAGCGATATCGCCGAATCAGCACCCGCAGGCCCTTCCGCTCAAGATACCGGGCCGTGCGCTGCTCCCAGGCGGCCCCGCTCTCGGGCCCCGGGGCCGCTTTACCTGAGGCCTGCAAGTTCAGCGGCGGTTTCGGGAGCGTCGCCCGCCTCCGGTTCGACCGCAACGGGCAATCCGTCACGAAACTGCGCGAGGGGAAGGTCGCGGCGCACGCGGCCGCTTTCGTCGAGACTCAGCACGCCGGACAGGGCCGGAAACGAAGAGAGCGAATTCGGGTTGTCGTGAAGCGCGAGCATCAGGCGGTAGGCGTCGAAACCGAATCCGTAGAACCGGGTCCACTGCGCCGAGATTCGCTCGGGCCAGTAGCGTCGAAGCGCCGCGGCCATGGTCGGCGGAGCGGCATCCGCCGCCAGCACCCAGGGCGTGTCGGCAAACAGCAACCCGTTCAGGTCCCCGTTCTGCCGACTGCTCTCGTAGATGGCCGACGTCGCGTAGGTCGGAATATCGCCGGCGAAGTAGAAGCGCAACTGCGGCGCCAGCAGCCGGCCGGATCCGGCGTCGGCGGCGACGAAGATCGCGTCGATGTCCTGGCGGCGCCGGGATTCGAATTCCAGCGGGATACCGAGATCGGCTCCCAGTTGCTGGCGGCGCCGATCGCTCTTGTCGATGTTCAGCAGCGTGGTGATCGCCGTGGAAAAATCCTGGCCGGCGGGGTCGTAGGTCCTGACCTGCAGGAGGTGGCCGCCGAGCGCCGAAAGCTCCGACCGAAAGCTGCCGAGCAGACGGTTGCCCCAGTCGTTGCGGGGAATCAGGGCCACCGCGTTGAGCGCTCCACTCGTCACCGCGTGCCGGGCTGCCTGGCTCGCTTCATCTTCCGGCGCCAGCGCGAACTGGTAGAGATGGGCGGCGGACCGGCCGCTTTCGGACGTGTTCAGTGCCAGCGTCGGCGTCTGTCCGGCGCTGTCGATGACGGCCTCGAGCTCGGGCTTCAACAGCGGACCGACGATGAATTCGGCGCCGTCGCCGCGGGCGGCGAGGTAGGCTTCCCGGGCGCCCAGCAGGCCGGTGTCATAGATGTGCAGCGCCGGTCCGGCGCGGACACCCGTCTCCCTGCTCAGGTGACGGGCAAGAAAGCCGTCCTGAATGGCGATCGCGGCCTGCCGCTGCGGCCCGGTCAGGGGCAGCAGCAGCGCCACCCGGGTCAGCGGCGCGGTCACCTGCGACAGCGCCGCGCGAATCCGCTCCTGAAGCTGCGCAATGCTCTGTGCCTGTTCCGGAGCCGCATTGCTGCCGGCCCTG
>CAYXKQ010000296.1:0-1741 GCA_964465715.1 uncultured Chloroflexota bacterium | reverse complement strand
GTCAATGTAAACGGATTGATTCCGGCCTCCTCGAGCCGCGCCAGCCCGTGGAGGTGTCTCCGCCCCATGCCACCGCAGCCCACGACCGCCAGCCGCAATGGCTTGACCCGACCGAAGGCTTGCAATCCGAGCATCAGTTCAACTCAAGAACTTGCCGGCCGCTCCGCGCTAAATCACGGGGCGTTGCGGCAATTCTTCAGGCGTTAGGTCCCGGTGAACGTACCGTCGCCCGGCAACGTCTCGTCGTAGGAAATGGACCCGCCGGCGTTTACGGTGACCGCTTCTCCTTCTGTCCAGAGATTGCCCTGGACTGCTACTGACTCCAACGGCTGACCGACTTCGCCCCACTGCACGTACTGGTGCAAGTAAATCCAGCTGAGATCGAAGGAGTCGGTGAACAGCGCCAGTTCTCCGCTGGCCGGATCCGGCGCATCCAGGGCGCCGGCCATGAATACCTCAAAATCCGAATCAGTCCCTTCGCCGTAGCCAATCGTTAGGCTTTCGCCCGGCTGCAACCTGATCGCACCCGGAATCGTCCACTGGTTTCCGTTTGCCGCCAGCGTCCAGTTGATCAACGATTCCTGAGCGGTGTTGCGATTTTCGATAGTCACGGTCGGAGAAGCGTCATTGAAAGTGATCTCTGCGATCACCAGACGGCCCGGCTTCAGACCCAGTTGGGCGCGGACGTCCGGCACCCCGCCGGGCTGTCCGGCCGCCACTTCCTGGCCGCCGATGTTCTGGCCGGTGGTCCATCCGGTCAACGTCTTGTCTTCTGCAGCATCTTCTTCACCGCACGCAACCAGAACCAGGTTAGCCAATGCGATTCCGGCCGCGCCACCGCCGAATCGAACAATCCGGCGCCTACTAACACGCATGTTTCACTCCCTCTCCACTGTCTATCCGGTCCGGCAGGCTGCTGCCTGGACTGGGTTTGCGGCAATTATCGGCTCGATTGTGGCGACCGATCGGACCAAGCGGCCGCGGGCCCGCAATGTCGCGGCGGTGGGGCTAACCCTTCACGGCGCCGGCCAGCAGCCCGCGCATGAACAGGCGGCCCAGCAAGAAGTAGAAAAGCAGAGTGGGCAAACTGGCAATCAGGGCGGCCGCGAATTGGACGTTGTACTCGACAAAGAACGAATTTGCGGTATTTACGATTCCCACCATGACCGGTGCGTCTCTGGGGTCGTTCAGGATCGTCAGCGCCAGCAGGAAATCATTCCAGATTTGGGTGAATTGCCAGATCAGGACGACTGCGAACGCCGGCGCCGCAATGGGGAACATGATGTGCCGGTATACACCGAAGAACCCGGCTCCATCGACCCGCGCCGCTTCTATCAGATCTGTTGGAACCGAGACGAAATACGCCCTAAATATCAGCGCCGTGATCGGGATGCCAAAGATCGTGTGGGTGAGGATCAAACCCGGGATTGTGCCGTAGAACGTACAGACTGAGAACGGATCGCCGAAATTCCCTTCCAAAAGCAGACAGGGGAGCTTCAGCTGGCGAAGGGTCAGCACCAGCGGAATCAATATCCCCTGATAGGGCAGGAACAGGCCGAACAGAACCAGCAGGAAGATGATGTTCGAATAGCGGAAGCGCCACTTGGCGAAAACGTACCCATTGATCGATCCCAGCAGCGACGAAATGATCGCGGCGGGGATCGTCACCTTGGCGCTCGCCTGCATATTCAATTCGATCGCCAGCCATCCGCGCTGGAATGACTCGAACGAAATCCCCGAG
>CAYXKQ010000295.1:0-1803 GCA_964465715.1 uncultured Chloroflexota bacterium | reverse complement strand
CTCTTGCTTCCGGGCTGGCAAACTCGGAGAGCTTCACGTCGAGTTCCTCTTCCTCCGGGATTCGCGGATTCTCCATCAACCGAACCCTCTTGTTGACCCCTGGTTCGGTCAATCAGCGCAATGGAAGCTGGACGCATCGTCCGGATCCAGGTTCGACTCGCGCAATTGGGCGGTTTGCGGATAGGGACACAACAGGCCGGTCCGCCCTGGAACAGCCTCGGACAGGTCGAAGACGGACTCGAACAGGTTTTCCGGTTCCACCGCATTCAGCGATCGGGGCGCAATGCCATGCTCTACCCAGGCTTCGAGAGCTGCGCCTATGTCGCGGTTCGGATCCTTTGGTGTTGCCGGAGCGGTCAGATTGTTGAAGAGGCTCGGCCCGTGTCCACCGGCGCAGTGTTGCATGCCGGGAACGAGGAAGAGCCGAGCAAACCGGTCGACCTTCTCGTGTCCCATGAAGCGCTTCAGTTCGTCAAGATACTGGATGGTTCGGTAGGCCGGGACGGCCTCGTCGGACCAGCCGTGATAAATGATCAATTTTCCGCCCCTCTCGGAAAAATCGCTGAGATCGGTACCGGTTGCATTGATGGTTCCGCCAAGCTGCCGCTCCAGATCCACAGGGTCCCGATCGAAGTCAAACTGGCGAATATCCCAGTCAGGGCCTCGAGCGAGAAAATCCCTGAACAGCCCATCGACGTAGTCGCGTTGGTGCGGCGCGCTGCCAAGCATCCACACCTCCCAGCCGGAACCGGGATACGTTGCCGATTCACCGCCGGCGGGCCAACCCGGGTAAAGCCGGTTGCCGGCGCTGTCCCTGGGTCCCGCATAAATTGCTTCCAGCGCCGCGAGTTGGGCTTCGCTGAGGCAGTCGCCGACTCGCCCCCGGTCACAGAGCAGTCCGCCAAGATCGACGCTGCATGACGGAGGGTCCGCGACGAGGTTGTCTCGAACGCCATCCAGACTGTCGCACTGGCCGATGACGGCTGTTGAAATTTCCCCGGCGAAGGAGGGAGGAATGACGCCGTCCGGATTACCATTCTGGGCAAGGTAGTTCCATGCGAACGCCGTGGCCAGGCCCGTGAAGTCCAGTGCGGGCGCGCCGACAACGATGCCATCGTAGTCGTCGGGGTATCGCTGCGCCTCCATCAGGCCTTGACGGCCACCGTTGGAACATCCGATGAAGTAGGATCTTGACGCCGGCTCGCCATAGTAGGTACTGAGCACTTGCTTGGCGGTTACAGTCATGAGATGAACGGCACGATGGCCCCAGTCGGTGATTTTCTCCATGTTTCGGTACGCCCAGCCGGTTTCAATGGCCGAACCGGTGTGCCCTGTATCTGTCGACACCGCCGCGTAACCGCGCTGCACCGCTTCGGCGAGCCCGCCTTGCAGGAAGATACGGCCGCCATAGCCGCCATTGCCAACGCCGATCAGCTTGCCGTTCCAGTCTTGCTCCGGTAGCCAGACCTGGAATTCGATCTCCGATCGCGGCGTTGGACGAATGACGCCGGAAACGCGGCAGTGTCGCGGTACATGGGTCGGGGGGAATGGCCGATCTTCGTCCTTCACCGCCCCGGCTTCATGCGCGATCGCGGAGAGAATCTCCGTGTCGGCCAACCCCTGGAACGTCCGGCTGTGGCAGGGCGAATCGACCGGCTGGCCGCTGACGGTCGCCGGCCGGGAGAGACATTGCAACAGGATCAATGAAGCACAGGCTGCGGGGAGGCGCATCACTTGCGGCCACCCGCAGGGCGCGTCCACAAGCGCCCATCTGCCTTGTTGCCGGCTCTTGACGTATGCCCA
>CAYXKQ010000294.1:0-1809 GCA_964465715.1 uncultured Chloroflexota bacterium | reverse complement strand
CGCCATCGGGCCCGACGTGCAGTTCATGGTCGACGCCCACATTCAGTGGGATTTCCCCTACGCCAGGCGCATGATCGACGCGATCGCCGAGTACGACATCGCCTGGCTGGAGGAGCCGCTATCACCCGACGACATCGACGGGCATCGCCGATTGGCCGATTACAGCCCGATCCCGATCGCGGCCGGCGAGCACGCCCGCACGCGATTTGATTACCTGGACTTCATCAACGCCGGCGTGCACTTTCTCCAGCCCGATATCAACCGGGTGGGTGGTTACACCGAGGTCTTGAGGATCTGCGCCCTGGCCGCCACCCATCACCGGGCGGTCTGCCCGCACCAGGGCTGGCTGCATTCATATCACCTGATCACGGCCAAGACCTGCTGCCCGATCGGCGAGTACTTCCCGGCCCGCTATCCCCTTACCGGGAATTCATACATCTGGGGAGCGCTGCGCAACGAACCCGAGGCCGTCGATGGCTGCATCGAACTCACCGATGCTCCCGGTTTCGGTTGGGAGCTGAACGAGGATTTCATCCGCGAGCACCGGGTCCAGTTCGGATAGGGGCGCGGTCCGGATTGCCAAGAATTCCTATATTGGGATAGACACCTAGAAAGCTGATTGTTGACCCCTTGACCGAGAGTTCGGCAGCGTATTTCAGGCATCCGGCGGTCAGCGCCTGGTTCGATTCGAGGTTCACCGCCCCCACCGCGTCCCAGGCCGCCGCCTGGCCGGCGATCGCCGGCGGCGAGGACGTGCTGCTGGCCGCCCCGACCGGGTCCGGCAAGACCCTGGCCGCCTTCCTTTGGGGCATTGACGAGCTGGCCGAGCAGATTCCCCGCCGCCCCGAGGCCGAGTCGGTGGAGATCGTCTACGTTTCCCCCCTAAAGGCCCTCTCCAACGACATCTCCCGCAACCTCCGCCAGCCGCTGCGGGAGATGCGCGCCGGCGATCCGAACGCGATTGGCGCCATGCCCGAGATCCGGGTCGGCCTGCGCACCGGCGACAGCACCCAGAAAGAACGCGAGGCGATCTACCGCCGCCCTCCCCACATCCTAGTCACCACCCCGGAATCGCTGTTCCTGCTGCTCGGATCGGTGCGTGGGCGCAAGGCGCTCTCCGGCGTGCGGACGGTGATCGTCGACGAGATCCACTCGCTGGCGCGCGACAGGCGCGGCTCGCATCTGGCGCTGTCGCTGGCCAGGCTCGACGCCCTCACCGGCCGCCGGCCCCAGCGCATCGGGCTCTCGGCCACCCAGAAACCGCTGACCGAGATCGCCCAGTTTCTCTGCGGCTTCGACTCCGGCCGGCCGCGACCCTGCCGGATCCTGGACTTTGGCCACCAGCGCCGGATCGACCTGGCGGTCGAGGTAATGGACCTCGAACTGGGGGCGGTGGCCTCCGGCGAGTACATGGCCGCGCTCTACGCCCGTGTGGCCGACCTGGTCTCCGGGCACCGCACCACGCTGGTGTTCGTCAACACCCGATCGCTGTCGGAGCGCGTGGCCTTCAACCTCGCCGAGCGCCTCGGTGAGGACGTTGTCGCCAGCCATCACGGATCGCTGGCCAAGGAACGCCGCCTGCAGGTCGAACAACGCCTCAAGGCGGGCCAGCTCCGCGCCCTGGTGGCCACCGCGTCCCTCGAACTGGGGATCGATGTCGGTCACATCGACCTGGTGCTGCAGATCGGCTCGCCGCGCTCGATCGCCGCATTCCTGCAACGGATCGGTCGTTCCGGCCACGCGATCGATCTGACGCCCAAGGGAAGGCTCCTGCCGACCTCGCGCGACGACGTCCTGGAGTGCGCCGCG
>CAYXKQ010000293.1:0-1816 GCA_964465715.1 uncultured Chloroflexota bacterium | reverse complement strand
TGACCGGTAAGGCGCACCGAGGCCGGCGGCTAGCGAATCGAATCGCGGCTTACCGGTCAGGCGTGAAACCTTGTACTGCGCCGACCCTGGTCGGGCATTGACTGACCTATTCCAATTGATCCCAAGATTTGCCACCCGCCGTTGGGCCGGGATATTCAACTGACATCACATAAACAATCCGAGCGGCGGCCGGTCACCCTGCCGCGGGGCAGCTATTTCGGCCGCGGCCCCAAATTGCGCTGCGCCAAGGTGATGACCGGCGAATCGGTGCGATTTGCAGGTACAAGTTGCAACTAGTACCACCGGCAACCGGTTGGCGCGATTGCCGAACAACTTCTACCCGCCCAGGCCGGTCCGGTCGTGGTCGCCTTGTGAACTACCTCGGCTGCGCGAGAAGGTCCACGCCCCAGGCCGTTTGAATCACCCGCCCAGTGCGGCATCGACCTTGTTCAATGCCTTGGCGATAAGGACCGCGTGTTCGCGTTCAAGGTTCATGTGCAGGTCGAACCGGATGCAGCGACCCAGCAGGTCCAGCGTCACCGGGCACATGTCGCGCGAGTACTCAACCGAACCGCGGTAGTTGGGATCGGCCCACGGGTAACCGAGCCGGTGCGGGGAGCGTTTTTGCAGGATCGAGTCCCAGTGGGCGTAGATGTGGCGGTCGGGGAATCCCTGGTTGTAGGTCGTGGCCGCCTCCACGCCTTCGGCCGAAAGCGCCCGCGCGTAGGCCAGGGCCCGCGCCTGATCGCTGACGATTACCGAGACCGAGCCCCCGGTATCCCCGTCGGGATCGTCCAGGTGCTGCAGCGCGTAACCGCGCGGGGGCGTCAGCGTATCAAGTAGCGTCCGCCGGAGTGACCGCTGATGGTCAAGGATCTTTTCCAGGCGCCCGAGCTGGACCAGCGCGATCGCGGCCAGTATCTCGCTGGGCCGGTTGGTCGCCCGCGGTATGGCGTCGTTGCGCCAGGCGTCCGGCCCCTCCCAGAGCGGCAGGCCCGGGTCCGAAGCCAGGGCGGCCCGCTCCCAGACGTCGCGGTCGTTGGTGTAGAGCAGTCCGCCCTCGCCGGTCGAGATCGTCTTGAAGTAGTTAAGGCTCCAGGCGGCCACCTTCCCATAGGTTCCGACCGGGCGTCCGCGGTAAGTGCCGCCCACGCACTGGCAGGCATCCTCGACCACCGTGACCCCGTGGGCTTCGGCGATTTCCAGGATCCGGGCCAGGCGGACCGGAATGCCGCGCATGTGGACCGGTATCACCGCCCTGGTGTGCGGGGTGATGTTGCGCAGGAAATCCTCGGGGTCGAGCCCCAGCGAGTCATCGACCTCGGCGATTACCGGCACCGCCCCCGCGGCCAGCACCGCCGCCGCGGTGGCCACGTAGGTGTAGCCGGGGATGATCACTTCGTCGCCCGGCCCGACGCCGACCGCGATCAGCCCGGCGGTAAGCGCACTGGTCCCCGAATTGACCATGAGGGCGTGCTCGACGCCCAGAAACTTGCGGGCTGCGGCTTCGAATTCAGCGGTAACGCTTTCACCGCGCGGGTAAACGAACAGCCGCTCGGAGCGAATGACCTCGGCGACCGCGGCAATCTCTTCTTCGCCCATCACGCTTGGGCCCGAGACCCCCGACGGCAGCGGTTCGGCGATGACCGGCCGGCCGCCGTCGATCGCCAGACGTTCAGTCTCTATCAATTCCCCGCCTCCCGCTCAAGCAAAAAATGAGTCTATCGCCGCCGCCGGGAGGCGCCGGCCAATGGCCAATCTGAGTCCGGCGAGGGCGGATAATCTGGGGCGTCCGATCGGCGTCTGCGCCGATTGG
>CAYXKQ010000292.1:0-1819 GCA_964465715.1 uncultured Chloroflexota bacterium | reverse complement strand
AGGCGTCGATGACCGTGATCTGCTCGGCTTTGGCGGCCAGCTGCGGGGTCCACCAACCGGTCCCGCCGGCAATCTCCAGGACCCGGCCGCGGGCGCCGAATTCATCGAGCGCGGCCCGCACCTGGTTGGTCTCGTCGACCCAGCGATCAAGAAATTGGGGCCCGCGGTCGTACTTGCCCTCGCGCAGCCACCACTGGTCGTATTCGGGCGAACGCGCCCGGTAGTAGGCGATCTGCTCGGAAAGCAGGGCGGAGGCGTCGGCTGCCGGCGGACGCCGACTGACGGGGCGGGACTCCGAGCCCCGGACGGGGTGGTCAGCCGATTCGCGCCCGGCGTCTATGCTCACGGGATCGGGGCCTCCGATGCTGGTCCGTCGCCAAACCGAGTCCTTTGCGGGCCGGTATCCGCAGAATCTAGCAAGAGCCTATGGATATTGACTTTGCGTTTCTGTGCGACCATGCCGAGAAAGCCGGCAAGGTCTCAGCGCTGGGGATCGGGTTCGACACGATTTACGCGTCCGAGCTTCCCAAGCGGCACCACCGGCTGTGCGTGGTCGCGCGTTTCAGGGCCCACAAGACCGAGGCCGGGCGCAAGCGGGTCCAGTTCGACATCATCGATGCCGACGGGGGCGAGCTGGTGAGCATCAAAGGGGCGATCGAGATTCCCGAGCCGACCACCCGGCTGGAGACCGCGCAGACCCTTATCCTGAACTTCGACGATATGGAGATCAAGCGCTACGGCGCCCATTCGGTCCACATCCTGGTCGAGGGGATCGAAATGAAGCGGATCGGCTTCAGCGTGCTGCAACCACCCGCGGAAGGCTGATCATGGAGCGGGGTCCGAACGTGCTGCTGATCGTCGCCGACGACATGGGCTACGGGGACTTTGGGGCGTTCGGCAACGACCTCGTCCGGACGCCCAATCTCGACCGACTGGCCCGGGAAGGGATGTGCCTGACCCAGCATTACGCCGGCTCGCCGGTGTGTTCGCCGTCGCGGGCCGCGCTACTGACCGGTCGCTACCCGCACCGCACCGGTGCGATCACCCCGCAGGAAACGCGCGGCCTGGACCGGATCTCTCCCCGCGAGGCGACCCTGGGAGATGCGTTCAAACACGGCGGATACGCGACCGGACTCGTCGGCAAGTGGCACAACGGGGCGCTCGACCCGCGTCACCACCCCAACGCCCGCGGATTCGACGAATTCGTCGGGTTCCGCGGCGGCTGGGCCGATTACTATCGCTGGCGCCTGGACGTCAACGGCTCGTTCCGACCAACCGACGGGCGCTACCTGACCGACGTATTGACCGAGGAAGCGCTCTCGTTCATCGCCCGGCACGAGGCCGACCCTTTCCTGCTGGCGCTGATGTACAACGCGCCGCACTCGCCGCTGCAGGCGCCCGAGCCCGACGTTGCCGGTTACGAGTCGATGGGGCTCTCGCGCGGGGTGGCCCTCACCTATGCCATGATCGAGGTCATGGACCGCGGGATCGGACGGATTCTGGATGAGATCGAGCGCCGCGGCCTGGCCGAGAACACGCTGGTGATGTTCACGTCCGACAACGGCCCCGCGTTCCGGCTGCGCGACGATCAGGTTCCCGAAGGCGTAAGCGTGGACACGACCCGGTTCAACTGCGGGTTCAGCGGTTGCAAGGCCCAGGTCCTGGAGGGCGGAATCAGGGTTCCGATGCTGCTGCGCTGGCCCGGCGGCCTGCCCGGAGCCGGGGTGTGCGTCGGGGAGTTGGTGCACTTCTGCGACTGGCTGCCGACGCTGCTTGAGGCGGCCGGGATCGAGCGGCCCGGCGGCCTGCCGCTGGACGG
>CAYXKQ010000291.1:0-1829 GCA_964465715.1 uncultured Chloroflexota bacterium | reverse complement strand
ATCCTCACCAACGCCCACGTCGTGGAACGGGGCGGCGAACTGGAAGTAGTCCTGGAGGATGGCAGCCGGTGGGACCCCCAACTGGTCGGGATTGATTCGGGCCGCGACATCGCGCTGCTGAAAATCACCCCGGGTTCACCACTGCATTTCCTGTCCCTGGCGACTTCCGTCCGCGCCGGCGAGTCGGTCGTGGCACTGGGCTTCCCGCTGGGACTGCAAGGCGGGTTGACGGTGACCACCGGGATCGTTTCGTCGCTCGAACGCATCCTCGACCAGGTGATTCACCTGCAGACCGATGCGGCGATCAATCCCGGCAACAGCGGCGGGCCGCTGCTCAACCTGCGCGGCCAGGTCGTGGGTATGAACACGTCCGGAATACCCTCGCGGCTGGCCCAGGGAATCGGATTTGCGATCCGTCACGATGAAATTACCGGCCGCCTGCCGGAGCTGCGGTCCGGAAGGCTCGCCCCCAGCGCTCGGCCGCAGCCATCGGATGAGACGGTGCCCTCGGGGGGATCCGAATTCGGCCCCGCCAGCGGGACCCTGACGCATGATCCTGACGACGGTTTCATAGAGGCCGGCACGGCCAGGTTCGCATCGGCCGATTTTGTTATCGAGGCCACCTTTTTCAATCCCTTCAGCGCGGCCGCCGGCGGATTCGACTACGGATTCAAGTTCCGCACCGCCGGCGACAACGCATATTTCCTGACCGTCGCTTCCGATGCCTCCTGGCGCCTCTTCTACGGCGATGACCCGCCGCGAGCGATAGAAGGCGAGGGCCGGATGCCAAGATTCCGCGACGGCGTGGGTGAATCCAACCACCTGAGCGTGATCGCGGTTGGCGAACGCGGGTGGCTGTTTGGCAACGGGGATCTGGTTGCGGAGCTGGCACTGGACGCCGGGACCGAAGCCGGCGACGTGGCCGCTGTAGTAACCGGTGATCACCGGTTACTACAGCGGCCACGAGGTGGATGGCGCGGCGACCCGCTTTGAGAGCTTTGCCGGGCGCGGCCTGGGGCTGCAATTTGAGTCCGGAGCCGGAGAACTGGACAAGGTCGAAGCCGGCCAGATCGCGGTGCTGCAGAGCGGTGCCTTCGCGCGCGACCTGGTGGTCGAAGCCCAGGTCCCCGTGCCGGCCGGAACCGACTGGGATGCCGGTTTCATATTCCGCAACTCCCGCTCCGACCGGTTCGAATTGGTCGGCCTGGACGGAGACGGGGAGGTGTTTCACTACACCCGCAGCAGCGGGGAAGAACGGTTCGAGCGGTTGGGCACCGGACGGGCTCCCGAACCCGGCGAGGGACAGGGCAGCCGTCGGCTGCGGCTCGTTGCGACCGGTTCATCGGGATGGTTCTTCGTCGATGGCGATCCGGTCCTGGAGCTAGACCTGAGCCACAACCTGGATCGCGGCTTCATCGCCCTGGCGGGCGGGTTCATCAGCGGCAACCGCAACCTCGAAGAGTTCGACAGCTTCCGCGTTTACACCCCCTAAGGCGGGCGGTCCGGACCGCGAGCCACCGACCGTGCGCAATGCCGGGCCAGCCGGCGGGCTGCCCCGGACTCATCTAGCATGGACTGGCGGGCCGGCCGCAGCAAAGTGCCGGATTTGGTCAGACCGCCTGCATCGGTGATTTTTTGGAAATCGAGGCCGGACAGTGGAAATGGAACTCGGGGCGTTCTCAATCAGCCTCGCGGTAGCCGACATCGACGCGTCACGAAGGTTCTACGAGAGTCTTGGGTTCAAGGTCGTCGGCGGGGACCGGGAAGCCAACTGGCAGATACTGCGCAACGGCGATCACACCATCGGGCTGTTCGAGGGGATGTTCGAG
>CAYXKQ010000290.1:0-1830 GCA_964465715.1 uncultured Chloroflexota bacterium | reverse complement strand
TACAGACGTTGTCGGCCTCGTAGTCAGATCGAGCGCTGTCACCAATACCGACCCCCGCCGTACAGCCACGACCGAACGGTTACGGCCGTAATCGTTCGGTCGTGGCGTATGCGGAGGTTACCTTCGGGAACGCGAGTGGTGATTTACCTCACCCTGCCGATGCCCGCTTCGGGGTGGACTGAGAACAACCTAGCCTTCCTAAAGCGATCCGAGTGCAGCCCAGGGGTCGCCGCGCAGAGTCTTGAGTCCGGCGATCGCCGAAGCGGCCAACATTAGCAACAACAAGAGGGCCGCCGGTCCCAGGTAGAAGAGCGGGTCGCCGGTCTCGATCCACGGGACCCGTGCCGCGACCGCTCGCGACAACATCCAACCTGACAAGGTTCCGAACGCGACACCGACCACCGCGGCCAGGGCTGTCGAACGGAACGCGCCCCACACCAACAGATCCGGATCGGCGCCCAGCGCGGTTCGCACCGCTGTCGGATGGGCTTCCCGAACCACGAAATCCGCGATGTGGCCGATCCCGCCGACGACCGCGAGCAGCAGTCCGGCGACGGCGAAAATGCCCAGCGCCACTCCGGCCAGCAGGGGCGCACCCAGCAGCCGGATGCGACGGTCCCGAACCGAAGCGGCAGCAGTCACGCGCATCGAAGCGTCCACCTCGCGCGGCAGACCGCCAAGCGCCGCTACCTGCTCGGGTGTCGGGCCATCTCGAAACCGGGCCACCAACTCGACCTTAGGATTCCCGAGGAAGGCCGGAGGAATCGCGAAGGGGACGTATGCCGTCGGCAACGTCGACCGGTCCGGAAAGACTTTGAGGTCGGGAACCAACCCGACCACGCGTTGTTCCGAGGGGCCCATTCGGACGATCTCGCCGACCGGGTCCGAGAGCCCGGCGGCGCGGGCGTATGACCGGTCAACCACCGCCACCCGCTCGGATTCGGACGTGTCTTGCTCCGTGATGCCCCGCCCACTCACAAGCGGAATGCCGAGCACCGAGAGGAGGCCAGGGCTGACGGAGCGGGTCGCACGTCCCGAGTCTGGATCACGGGGGCTGCCCGGGCCCGCGGCCGTGAACATGACCGAACCACCCATCTCGTCCGGCAGGGCGTCCGCGTAGCCCGCCGACGCAACTTCCGGGATCGCTTCGATGCGTTCCACCAGTCGATTCAGCACCACCACCTTCTCGCTGTGGGGAAGCGAGGCTCCCGCGGCCCGGCCACCGAAGTCCACGGTGAGTTGAGCGAGCCCGGCATCCGAATAGCCGCCCCGGCCGGCAAGCAGCCGCCACGCGCTTCCGCCCATGACCGCGGTTGCGGTCAGGATCACCGTGGCAGCCGCGACCCCGAGCGCCAGGGTCGGAGACACGGCGCGCACCCGGTGGGCACCGCTGAACCGCGCCATGCCCGCCACCTGTTGACGAACGCGAAGGGTGTTCAGGAGCGGCGCGGTCTCCGTCGCCGCGCAAGCCAGCAACGCAACAAGAAACGCCTGCCCGGCCACACCCGGACCGGTGGTCCAATCCGCCGCAAACGGGAGGTCCGCCCCGTATCGGCGGAGGACCGGCACAACCCACGCCGCGAGCAGCGCGCTTCCAGCGGTCACCGCCGACGCTAACAGCGTCACCCGGAAGAGCGCGGCCACGAACTCGTCGCGAAAGGAACCCCCGAGTGCCCGCCGTATGCTCGCCGCGCGTCGCCCGGCGACGGATCGGGCGAGACGCAGGCCCGAAACGCTGATCGCAGCTGCCAACACCAGCAGCAGCGCTCCCGCGCGCAGGATCTCGAGCGTCGGGCGTACCGACGCCGTCAGGGATTGCGCCAGCGGGAC
>CAYXKQ010000289.1:0-1835 GCA_964465715.1 uncultured Chloroflexota bacterium | reverse complement strand
GCTGGCCGAAATCGCCGATCACTACGGCGCCCGGGTCCAGTCGGTGCGCCCGCAGCTGAACTGGCTGCTTGCCAATGGATACGTTGAAGTGGAATCGGTCCGCTCCGGCGTCGGCCGGCCGCGCCACAGCTATCGTCTCACCGACCTGGCCGATGAAATGTTCCCCAAGGACTACCGCGATCTGGCGGTTGAGTTGATCGAGTCGGCCGCGACCCAGGGCGAGGTCGCCCTGGTTCACTCGGTCTTTATGCGGCGCGAAGTCGAACTTGAATCAGAAATTCGTCCCCAGCTGCTGGGGCGCAACCTGGAGCAGAAACTCGACGTCATCTGCAAGGTGCTCAGCGAGCGTGGCTACATGGCCCGGTACTATCCCGGCGAAGGCGGGTTCGTGCTCGAGGCGCGCAACTGTCCGGTATCGGCCGTCGTTGAGGTGACCGACATGCCGTGCACCTGCGAACGCGACATGATCGCGCGACTCCTGGCCGGCGAAGCTACGGTCGAGTCGTCCAAGCGACTGCCGCTGGACGACGACATCTGCTCCTATAACGTTCGTCCGGCCACGGTCTCGGCGCCCGGGCCCTGACTGAGCCAGGGGCGAACGCGGTCGCGCCCGAATCCCTCGCCGGGCGGCGCATTTATCTCGACCACGCCTCGACCACGCCGGTCAGTGCAGCGGTGCTGGAGAAAATGCTCCCCTTCTTCGGCGTCGACGGATACAACCCGTCGGGCCTTTACCGCGAATCAAGACGCGCCCGCGCCGCGCTCGATGTCGCCCGCCAGCGGGTCGCCGACGTCCTCGACTGCGAACCTCCGGATGTTGTTTTTACCGGGTCCGGTTCGGAAGGGGCCAATCTAGCAATTAAGGGCGCCGGGATCGCCGCGCGGGCCCGCGGGCGACCGGTCGTTCTGACGACCGCGATCGAGCACCACTGCGTGCTCGGTGCCGGCGAATACCTGCAACGTTTCTGCGGGTGCGAACTGCGGGTCATGCCGGTCGATTCCTCGGGCCTTGTCGATCCGGACCGGCTGGCCGCCGAGCTTGACGAGCGGGTGGGTCTGGTTTCGATCATCTACGCCAACAATGAAATCGGGGTCATCCAGGACATTCCGCTGCTGGCCCGGCTGGCCCACGAAGCCGGCGCCGTTTTCCATACCGACGCGGTCCAGGCGATTGCCAGTTGCCCGGCCGGGGTGGACGAACTGGGCGTCGATCTGCTCTCGATCGCGGCCCACAAGTTTTACGGGCCCAAGGGGGTAGGGGCACTGTATGTCCGCCCGGGGACGAGGGTGATTCCGCAGGTACAGGGGGGCGATCAGGAGAACCGGCGCCGCGCCGGCACCGAAAACGTGGCCCTGGCGGTCGGATTGGCCGAGGGGCTCGTCCTGGCCCGCCGGGACCGGGAACGCAACCGGGAGCACGCCGCCATCCTGCGCCGACGCCTCCAGGAAGGGCTGGCCCGGATCGACGGGCTGGTCTTCAACGGCGATCCCGAACGCCGCCTGGCCAACAACACCAACGTCTGCATCAGCGGAGTGTCGGCCGAAAAGATACTGCTCGAACTCGATCGCGCCGGGATCGCGGCGTCCTCGGGTTCGGCCTGCACGGTGGCCTCGGCCGAACCCTCGCACGTGCTGCTGGCGATGGGCCGGCCGCCGGAACTTGCCCGCGGCAGCCTGCGGATCACCACCGGTCCCGAAAACTCGCTCGCCGACATCGACCGCTTTCTGGACACGCTGACCGGCATCCTCGAAAGAGTCCGCGGCGGCGCGCTTCCCGCCCATGCTCCATAATCACTGGCAGGGAAGCTAGACCAAGACTGGACGCTGCTGGGCAG
>CAYXKQ010000288.1:0-1848 GCA_964465715.1 uncultured Chloroflexota bacterium | reverse complement strand
ATTACGAACCTCGGCGCGAACGCGTAAGACATAACCGAACCTTCGGCGACCTTGAATCTCGCGGCAATGTCCGAGACCATTTCCGCCAGTACGGCATCGCCGCCGTGCGATTGAATGAAGCTGACGATTTCGTCCGAAATCCCGCCGTACTCGTGGTGACCCCATTCGGTTAGTGCGAACTCCGTCTTGGAGACCCTGGTGATGGCCGGATCCTTGTAGAGGGCGTTGCGTAGGGTGCGAATCGAGCGTGACCCATCGAGCAGTCCAAGTAGTTCACTCGCGGTGGCTGGGCGATCCAGACGCCTCAAGATTGCCCCGGCCTCCATCGCGATATCTCCCTTCCACCAGAACACAAGCCCGTCATTGACGCGCAGTTGCTTGGCGGAGTGCACGTAAAACAGGGCTGCGGGTTCGCAAAAGCCGTGATTGCCCAGGAACCGGACCGCTTGCGCTAGATCGATGATCCGGCGTTCGCTGACCAATTCCTGCAGCGGCTTCGCGCTTGCGGTTGCCGAATTCGGACCGCGTGATGCCCATTCGCCCGAAACCCGGTACCCGCCTGCCATGTGCAGGCAAAGACCCATGGCCAATTTGCGATTCGGGACAAGACTCGGCGCAAGCTCTGATTTGCCCAGGACAGCAGGTGCCAGCAGGAGCGCGTCCTCGATCGCCTGCACCTCAGGGATGGTGCCCAATTGACTTACTGGGAAATGGGTCCCGATCCGAAGACCGATCTCCTCGAACGCCCAGCGCAACCGATCAGAATCGGGTTTCTGCAGGGCGGCGGCCATTTCCTTTTCCACCCGGGTCTGGATTTGCCGAATGCGCTCTCGGGTTAGGCCAAATTCTTCGGCGATCGTTTGCAGGGTTGGCGGATCAATTGGAATGATTCGGCGCAGGTAGATTGCAAGATGCTCGGGGTCGACTAAGGCAAGCAGCTGCGCGAGTTGCTTGGCCAGGACCGGTTCGATCGGCGCCCCGCCCTGAATGGGGAGGGATGCCAGGCGGCGCCAGAGCTGAATCTGGGACGGCGGCAGGTCGGCCTGCGAGGGGTTTAGCGCCAGCACCTCGCCAACAGTCATTGCGCCGCGAACCGATGCGGCCCACCTTAAAAGTTGGTCTGCGCCGACAGTGAACTCTTCAATTTCGCTTCCATCGCCGGCAGCCGGGCGATCGTTAATAGCTCGGGACATCAGCAAATGGGTCCGCGCCGAGTGACGAAACGCCCACGGCGAGCCGCGTGGCCCGGTGCGCGGTAGGGCCCGATCAACTGTTCGCCGGTCTGCATCGCCGGGCTCCCGGTTTCCGCGCCGCGACTGACCGCTGCCGCGCAGTTCCAGATTGATGCAAGCGTAGCTGCTATCGAACCGGCAATCGCCCGATCAGTCAGGGCCGCAGGGTGTGTTTCCACGCAGTCCGGTCCCCAGAAGCGCCGAGAACCCTGAATGTCGATCTCAATCTCATTCGAAATCGACGTGCCAACGGGACTTGGCCCACTCCAGCAAGCGGCCGCGGCGCTGATCGATGCTTTCGTGGGTCCAGTCCGGCCAGCGGACGGGGAGTTCGCGCTCCACCTGAAGAAGAGATCTCGAATAGCAATATCGAGTTGATTCAGGGCTGCCTACCTTTTTCGGGTAGCAATGGTTGCTCAGCTGCGGATTGCCCTTCGTTAGGGTCAGATTCCCAAGATCGTGCTTGTATTTTTCATGGGTCTCGGCGTCAAAACGGCTGGTCCAATACGCCTGATCGCTCATGTACTGGGGAAGAATATGCTCGACCGTATCGGCGCTGTCTACCTCGTTCCACGGGATCCTGGGCGACCCGCCGAGTTCTTTTGCCAGGTGACTT
>CAYXKQ010000287.1:0-1895 GCA_964465715.1 uncultured Chloroflexota bacterium | reverse complement strand
GACCGATTCCTCTCTGCCCGGATTCCTTCCGGCTGGCGACGACATCAATTGACCCTGGTGCTAACGAATCTGGAACAAGCTATTGTAAAAGCTCCAAACAAGGTTTATTTCAAGGCAGGGGCTGGATCGCACTTGCGCGCCAGGACAAGACCGTCGGCGATCGGCAGCAGCACCGAATCGGTCCTGCCGTCGGCGCTGATGCGCTCGTTGAGTTCGCGGGCGCGCCGCGACCCCGGACAGCGCGTTGTCGATCAGAATTACCCCGCCCGGGCGCAGGCGCGGCAGGACCTCTTCGTAATAGAGCCAGTTCGAGGCCTTGTCAGCATCTAGGAACGCAAGGTCGAACTGCTCTTCCTTCGGCATGGCGCGGACCGTCGGCAAGGCCTCGCCCGAGCGGAGTTCGATCCGATCCGAAAGCCCGGCGCGGCGCCAGTAGCGCTCGGCCACGCAGGTCCATTCGGGGCTGTCGTCGCAGCAGATCAGCTTGCCGTCGGGTGGCAGCGCGCGGGCGATGCAGATCGAGGAATAGCCGGTGAAGGTCCCCAGTTCCAGCGCCCTGCGGGCGCCGATCAGGCGGGTCAGGAGAAACATGAACGATCCCTGCGCCGGAGAGATCTGCATCCCGGCCCAGTCCCTGGTCAGCTCGTCGGTCTCGGCGATCAGCTCGGTGAGGATTTCATCCGGGGGCATGCTGACCGCGGTCATGTGGTCGTAGAGGCGGTCGTTGAGCGACCGGTACTTGCGGCGCATTGCTAGCCGCGCGGCGGTGGCGCGTCGCCGGCGCGGTTGGCCAGCGTCCGGTCGCTGAGCTGGTAGCGGGGTTCAAAACCCTGCCGCAGGCGGTCGATCTCGTCGACCATCAATGCGAAAAAGCGGGTCCGCGAGGCCCGGGTGTTGCCGGCGATATGCGGGGAGATGAACACGTTCGGGAGGTCGCGAATCTCCGAATCGGTCGGGATGGTGTCGGGATCGAAGACATCCAGGCAGACGCTGATGTCCCCGCGCCGGCAGCGCTCGATCAGGGCGTCGGAATCCACCACCGCGCCGCGCGAGACGTTCACGAACACGCAGTCGGGCCGGATCAGGTCCAATTCGGCCTGGCCGATCCGCTTTTGGGTGGCCGGCGTCAACGGCAGGAGGCAGACCACCACGTCGGCCAGCTCAAATGCCGCCTCCCAACCGACCAGTTCGAACCCGATCGCGTCGGCGGTCTCGATCGGAATGTAGGGATCGTGGACCAGGATCGGGGTCTTGAAGGGCCTCAGGTATTCGATCAGGCGCCGGCCGATGTGCCCGCAGCCAAGCAGGCTCACGGTCTTGCCCTCGAGTTCGCCGCGCCGGTAGAAGGGCAGGTCGGGACGGGTGTCGCCCGAGGGCACGTCCTCGTGATTGATGATTCGCCGGAACAATGCCCCGGCGTCGCGCAGCCCGATCATCATCAATGCCAGAGCCCACTCGGCGACCGGGTACGAGGACCCCTGGGTGGTATCGACCGCGATCACGCCGCGGGTCGTGCAGGCCGCAACATCGATCCTCCTCGCCAGCCGGTCGCCTTCCAGCTCGCCAACCAGGCGCAGGCGCGGGGCCATCGAGAGGAGCGAGCCGGTGACGCGCGGCGAGCCGTGGCAAACGATCAACGCGTCCAGCCCGATCGCAAATTCGGCAAGCGCGGCCTCGGCCCGGGCATCGTATGGGGGCGGCCGGTGCCATTCCGACTCGAGGTCGGACTCAAGCCAGGCAAAGCTGGCGAACCGGTCCAGGCGAGCCAGATCGCAGGCGTCAATGTACTCGGCCCGCACGTGCGCGTTGGCGCAAAGGCCAACGGCTAGCCTGGCAGCGATGAATCTACCCCCTCGGTAGCGACCGGCGACGGTTTCCGGCCCCAAATAACGATA
>CAYXKQ010000286.1:0-1895 GCA_964465715.1 uncultured Chloroflexota bacterium | reverse complement strand
CGGCCCGGCCCCGCAGCTGGTGGTCGCTCCCCGACCTGGGGATGCTCGGATCGGCGATGCCGACCGCGATTGCCGCAAAAGTTTCGCGACCCGGCTCGCGGGTTGTCCTGGTCACCGGCGACGGCAGCTTTGGCTTTAACCCCGATCCACCGAAATCTACCCGGCCGACCGCCCCCGGAATAGCAAAAAGCGCTCTCTCATATCTGGGAGAATTGGAGTAACCACAAACCAACTCGCCAGATACGGGGAGCACTTTTTAGGTGAAGGATTCTATACGCCCGCAACGTCTCCGGATCGTCTTTGACGACAAGGGCCTGATCGCCAGCGCCGGATTGATCCAGACCGCCCTGCTGCTGGGCAACCTTGCAGTAGGCGATCTGACGGACGAACGGCTCACCCTCCAGTCCGCCGCCGCCGCGCCCAACGTAGGCGACAAGATGCTTACCCTGCTCTCGTCCGCAATCGCCGGCGGCGACTGCATCGACGACGCCGACATGCTCCGGTCCGGGGGGACCGCCCGGATCCTGGGCTTCAAGGTCAAGGCGCCGTCCACCCTGGGAACCTTCCTGCGGGGATTTAGATGGTTCAACGTGCGCCAGCTGGATGGGGTATCGCGGCAGATGCTCAGGAACGCCTGGCGGATGGGAGCCGGACCGGGTTCTGAGCCGCTCTACATCGACGTTGACTCAACTATCTGCCAGACCTACGGGGTAAAGAAGGAAGGCGCCGGCAAGACCGGCTATACCGGCCAGAAGGGCTACCATCCGCTGCTGGCCACCCGCGGGGGAACCGGCGAGGTGATCTTCCAGCGCCTGCGCGGCGGAACCGCCAACACCGGTCGCGGATCGTCGCGCTTCGTGGCCGAGGCGATATCGCGGGCCCGCTACGCCGGGGCCGACGGACCAATTACGGTGCGCGCCGATTCGGGGTTCTACAGTTCCGGGTTCGTAAAGACCTGCCTCCGGCACGGGGCCGAGTTCTCTGTCACCGCGCGCAACATGCGCGGCAAGCTGTCTGCTCTGGCGTCGGCCATCCCCGAACGGGACTGGCGCGACGTTAAGGACATTAAGGGCGATCAGCTATCTGAAATCGCCTACGTACCCTTCCGCCATGACGGGAACCGGACCGCCTACCGGCTGATAGTGCGCCGCCGGATCCTGGACCTGGGTCCGCTCATGGCCGACTCCGGCCCGCACTACTCCTACCGGTTCTTCATCACCAACCGGGCCGGCGACGCCGGCCTGCTGGAGAAGGAGATGCGCCGCCACGCCGAGGTCGAGGACCCGATCAGGGAACTCAAATACGGGATGGGGCTGAACCACTTCCCATCGGGCAGGTTCTGCGCCAACGCCGCCTGGCTGTGGATAGGGACCCAGGCCCACAACCTGCTCAAATGGCTGCGCCAGATAGGTTCTCCCAACCAGGGAGCCGTCACCACCGCCACCATGCGGAGGAAGCTGATCGGCCTGCCCGGCAGGATTACCAGTTCGGGCCGTCTGAACATCCTGCATCTGGCCCGGGGCTGGCCCTGGCGGGAAGCGATCGCGGGCAACGTCAACGCCCTGGGAGGCCGGGTCCTACCCGCCTGACTTCGGCGGCCGGAGGGCCGCTGTCTCCGGTAGACGCAAAGACCCTGGGGAAGGTGCGCGGTCGGCGCCCGCAGGCTTGACAATAATGACCATCGCCGACTATATCTGGTCAGTCGGCGATGTGGCGGGTCCGCGAAACTGGCGATCCGGGACGGGCAATGGTCCGGAAGCGGTCATATTGGTCGGCTATTGGGTCGGCTGGGGCAGAATCGGTGGATTGGGGTATACATGGGGTTCTGATGGCCAGTTATTACGAAACGCTACCGTTGCGTAATGGTAACCGATTTGCGAATATGCCCGGCTTGT
>CAYXKQ010000285.1:0-1898 GCA_964465715.1 uncultured Chloroflexota bacterium | reverse complement strand
CGGCCCAGGCAAGCGCCCACGCCCGTTCGGAGTCCGGAAAGCTGCCGTAGAAGACCTCCAGGCCGGCCAGGCCCGTCTCGATGGCGGCCGGCAGCAACCGGTCCAGTTCCAGCTTGCCGCCGTGGAAATCGTAGTAAGGGTGGGCTATGACCGCCAATCCGCCGGCCGCCCGGATCAACTCGATCGCCTCCGGCACCAGGGTGCGCTCACCGCTCACGTAGGCCGGAGCATCGTTGCCCAGCCAGCGATCGAAAACCCGGCCCCAGTCCTCCTCATAACCGGCCTCGATGACGGCGCGCGCGATGTGGGGCCGCCCAATCTGGGCGCCGCCGGCGATTTCGCGCACGCGATCGAACGAAATCTCGACCCCCAGTTCCCGCAGACGTTCCACCATGGCCCGCGCACGGCGGGTCCGGCTTTCGCGCTTGATCCGGTCCAGGCGCGCCATTTCCTCGGCCTGGGGGTCGCAGAAGTAACCCAGCACGTGGACCGTCTGCGGATCTCCGGCGGCGGTCCTCCAGTGGCAGGACAACTCCACCCCGGCAATCACCTCGATTCCGAGCCGCCGGCCCGCCGCCTCGGCGGCGGCGACGCCCGCCATCGTGTCATGGTCGGTGACCGCCAGGGTTGCGATCCCGGCCGCCCGGGCCGCCCGGATCAGTTCCTCCGGAGTAAGTTCGCCGTCGGAAGCGGTGGTGTGAGCGTGCAGATCGGCGCCCGGGGCAATCATTGCGGCAGGTTCCCTCGCGAGGTCATCCGGAACCGGGCGGGCGCTCGGCCGAACCGGCCACGACCGGCCCCGGGCAGGGCTCGGGCTGGATCCAGGCCAGGCCGAAACGATCGATGAATTGGTCGGCCAGAGCCGGACCCCAGCTGCCGCGCTCGTAACCGCCGAGACGGTAGGAGCCAACCTGTTCCCAGGCGCTGATCAGCGGATCGACGATCTGCCAGGAAAGTTCGATCTCGTCCGAACGGATAAACAGCGACGAGTCGCCCGAAAGCGCATCGACGACCAGCCGTTCGTAGGCATCGGGGATGGCCAGCTCGGGCGAATGCTGAGCATAGTCGAAGTTCATCTTCACCGGGGCCATCTGCATCCGTCCGGGCAGCCGCGTCTCAAAGCTCAGGTCCATTCCCTCGGCCGGTTGCAGGCGCAGCGTCAGGGCGTTGGGCCGCAGCTCCAGGTCCTGGCCGTCGCGGTTGAACATCACGTGCGGCGGGGCGTTGAATTCGACCACGATCGTGGTCGAGCGCTGCGGCAGCCCCTTGCCGGAGCGCAGGAAGAAGGGCACCCCCTTCCAGCGCCAGTTCTCCACCTGCAGCCGCAGGGCGGCGAAGGTGGCGGTGTTGGATTCAGGGTCCACTCGCTCGGTCTCACGGTAGCCGGCGTACTGGCCGCGCACCGACTCGTCGAAGACCGCGTCCCCGGCCACGCGGCGCACGGCGCGCAGCACCTTGACTTTCTCATTGCGCAGCGCGTCCGACTCGATCGTCGCGGGCGGCTCCATCGCCACCAGCGTCAGCAGCTGGAGAAGGTGGTTCTGGAACATGTCGCGGAATACCCCGGCGCTGTCGTAGTAGCCGCCGCGGCCGCCGATCCCCTCGTCCTCGGCGACGGTGATCTGGACCTGCCTTATGTAGTGGTTGTTCCAGAGCGGCTCGAAGATCCCGTTGGCGAACCTGAGCACCAGGATGTTCTGGACGGTGTCCTTACCGAGGTAATGGTCGATGCGCAGGATCTGCCCTTCGGCGAATCGCGCATGCAGCAGGCGATTGAGGTCGCGGGCCGATTCCAGGTCGCGCCCGAACGGCTTTTCGACAACCAGTCGGCTCTGCGGGTGCGGCGAGAGTTCCTCGACCCTGGCCAGCCCTTGGGCGACCGCGCCGAAGAACCGCGG
>CAYXKQ010000284.1:0-1903 GCA_964465715.1 uncultured Chloroflexota bacterium | reverse complement strand
CGATCCTATCTGCGAGCGATGGCTGAACTGGGCGACGGTCCGTACGCTTCCGGGGATGTCGCAGAAATAATGAATCGTGAAGTTTCATCAATCGCTCCAATTCGCCGCAGCCTGATTGCCAAAGGGATGATCTGGAGTCGGAACCGGGGCTTGGCTGATTTCACGGTCCCGATGTTCGACAGATTTCTCCGCCGCAACGTTTCGCTGCCGGATTAATCTCCTTCAAGAAGCCGAGGCATCCGGCCATTTAGATATTTGATCGGAACGTTTGAGCCACCCATATCACATCGACGCGATCGATCGGAGTAGCTCAATCGCCCCCGCAGGTCCTGAGGGGTGCCCAAACACCGCCGATCCGGCCACGAATACGTCGGCGCCGCTGCAGGCGCAGTCCGCGATCGTTGCGGCCGACACCCCGCCGTCGACCTCGATCAGGTAGGTCGATTCGGTCTCCCGCCGCAGTTCGGCGGCGGCGGCGACCTTGGGCAGGCATTCGGGCATGAAGGTCTGCCCGCCGGCGCCCGGTTCGACCGTCATGACCAGCACCAGGTCGAATTCGGGGGCCAGTTCCGACATCGCCGCAAACGGGGTGCCCGGCTTGATCGCCAGGCCCGGCCGCGAGCCGCCGGCCGCCGCCGCGCAGATCATCGCCCCGTAGCTGTTCGCGGGTACGAAGCGCCCGTCCATCACGTCGCAGTGGACAAGGTCGGCGCCAGCCCGCTCGCAGGCGCTAAGGGCCGCCCCCAGTTCCAGGAAGTCGGCCCCCAGGATCGAGGGCGCGATCAGCGGCCCCGTGTCCGGCTTCACCGGCCCAGCCGCCCCAGCAGCCAGGGCACCCGCGACATCGCCATGACCGCCGAGGCGGCGTAGGAAAGCGCCGCCGCGGTCAGGACCCGGCGGACCGCCGGCAGCTCGTCCACCGACAGCACGTTGGCGGCGACCAGGAGCCGGAGGGCGCGTTGGTGCGCCGGCCACCCCGAGAAACGGCGGACATAGTCGGACTGTACTAACCGGTCGCGCAGGACTTGGGCAAACACGCTTGGGGTTGAATTGTGACGAGGCGGCTATGCGGATCGCGGTCTTGACCAAGAAGGCCCGCACCGGTGTGATCTCTGGGGCAGTCGCAGCGCTTGCGTCCGCCGAGCCCCGAATTGGTGTGCTAACGGACACCCGGCGACAGAATCACGCAATAAACCGGAATTACTATCAGCACCAATTGGTGAGTCAGGTTCGCGCGGATGATGCTGGGGTAGTTAGACCGTAACCACGCTCACTATGACCGTCAGGTTCAACGCTGGCCAAGGTTTCAACTGCGAGCTTGACTTTGCCGGACAGAGGCGGATTCTCAGGCAATCCATTGCCTGCAATTTGCTGCATTGCTAATCCAACTTCCGCCTGCATTTCGACAAGATCGGACTCACGCACGAGCGAACTCAGGTAATCGGTCGCCCGTTTCACTGCCTCAATATCTCGCGCATCCGCAAATTGGGTGAACTTCCGCAACTCGTAGAGAGCACCTTCCCTATGGAGATTGAGGAAATATGCGTCATTGTCCGCGCCTCTCGGACGACCAGAGTTTGCTTGTTTAAAAAAGTGCCGCTTGAAGTTCTTTAAGTCGTCCTCAGGTAATTGCGCACAGAGGGATTCAATCGCCGCGCGTTCGTCGGAATTTCTTGCGGCGTAGCTTGTCCCTGACAGTGCGAGGTAGATTGACCCTGGGGATTCGGAAACGATGTTGGACACGTCCGCCCATCGTTGATCCCACTCGGAGCGAAACTGCGCAACGTCAAATCCGGGCTCGGACTGAAGCTTGACCAATTGCAGCTGGACGATTTGGAACAAAGCTTGCCTTATGCCTTCGGCGATTCGATGGTCAACCGTCCTAAACCGACTGCCGCCGAAC
>CAYXKQ010000283.1:0-1919 GCA_964465715.1 uncultured Chloroflexota bacterium | reverse complement strand
GCACCGCTTCGGACCGGCGATCGAGAAAGCTGTCAATCAGGGCCGCCAGCTGACCCGGGAATTCGCGTTGGATCACGTGCCCGCAGTGCTCGAGTTCCACCTGCTCGACGTCGGGCAGCATGCTCAGCAACCGCAGTGTCCGGGTCTGGTCGGAGGCGAGATCGGTTTCGCCATGCACCGCCAGGACCGGCACCGGTATCTGGGGCAGCATGCGTTCCAGGCCTTCCGGAGCCAGGTGCTTGAGGATTTCAAAACCGGCGCGCACGAATCCCGGCGCCCCGAACGGAAGATACTGCTCGTCGATGATCTCGTCGGTCACTGAACGCGCGTCCTCCATGCCCACGATGTTGGCCAGTCCCACCACCGCGCGCACCGCGGCGATTCGACCGGCCACCGGCGCCACCAGGTCGTGGCCGGCGATCCGGATCGCCCAGCGGGCGAGCGCCGAAGGGCTCAGGAAGGGGGCGACCAGAATCAGCGCCTTGATGCGGTCCGGCGCAATCGCCGCCGCCGCCAGCCCGGCCGGTCCGGTCCCGGAAGTTGCCATCAGCGCCCCCGAGTCGATTTCGAGTCGATCCATGACTCTGAGCAATCGCTTGGCCTGGGCCTGGGCGCTGTAGTCGGCGCCCGCGGGTTTGTCGGCCAATGCAAATCCGGGCGGATCGACCAACAGCAGCCGCCAGCGCGACGCAAGGTGATTGGCCAGCGGAAGCCAGGCCCGGCTGGTGCCGGCGAACCCGGGCAGCGAAAGGATGGGGGGTCCCTGCCCGATCGATTCCACGACCGCACGGGCGTCGCCGCAATCGACCCAGTCGGCGGCACCCAGGTATTGATTCGGGACGATCGGGACCGGGGTCAACCCAAGGCGTTCGAGGACGCTGCGGGTGCGCATGCGCCGCTGGCGCAATCTGAAAATCGGTCCCATCAGCGGACGATCGACACTCTCAACCGGGCAAATTCTTGATTTTGTGTGCCCGATTATCCGCCCCGCCCGGTCCGGTCAACGGAAGTGGGAGGTGTCTTCACCTACAATCGCCCGGCCCGGGCCGCACGCGCCCGGTCTGACGTTTTACCTTTCTGTCGGCGGTCGGATCGCCACGCGTAAACCCGCGACCGCACGTCGACAAGCCCGTAGGAAGGGGGCCCGCTTGGGCCAGTATGAAATCGTGGCGCTGTTTAACGCCACCCCGGAAGGCATCGAATCCTCGCCGGAACAGATGGAAACGGTCGAACGCCATGTGATTGCCAACGGCGGCTCGATCACCGCAACCCACCAGTGGGGGCGCCGTCGTCTGGCCTACGAGATCGACAAAATGCGTGAGGCTTTCTACACGCTGTTCAAGATCGAAATCGAACCGACGGCCATCAAGCCGGTCCAGGAGGCGCTGCGCCTGGAGTCGGGCTTGTTGCGCTTCCTGATAACCGTGGACGAAGGTGGAATAGGGCCGGTCCTGGAAGACGAGGAAGCCGCAGCCGGCGATCGATCAAGCGAGGAATAAGGTCGAAATGAACACGGACGGACGCCCGCGCCGCGCGCGCGGAGTCAAGAACATCACCCTGGTGGGGAACCTGGGCGCCGACCCGGAGAAACGATTCACCCAGAATGGTCGCGAGTATTCGACCTTCTCAGTGGCCGTCAACGACAACGTTCGCGGACCGGACGGCCAGTGGACCGAGCACACCGACTGGTTCAGAATCACAGCCTGGGGAAGATTGGCCGAAGTCGCCAACCAGTACCTGGCGCGCGGTTCCAGGGTTTACGTGTCGGGCCGATTCCGGACCCGCGACTGGCGCGGCAACGACGGCCAGACACGGACCGCGATGGAGGTTTCGGCCTCGGAAATGCTCATGCTCTCCGGCGACCGTGAAAGCAACGGCGGCGCTTCACCGGGGCGGCCCAGACCAACCTCCGGGGCGGT
>CAYXKQ010000282.1:0-1956 GCA_964465715.1 uncultured Chloroflexota bacterium | reverse complement strand
GCGGCGACAGGTCCACCCCCGCCCATTGGCGATTGAGCCTGTCGGCCGCCACAAGGGCCGTGGCGCACCCGCAGAACGGGTCAAATACCATGTCGCCTTCGTCGGAGCTCGCCTGGATGATCCGGTCCAGCAGAGCGACGGGCTTCTGGGTTGGATATCGCGTGGACTCTTTCGACGTGGGCGACACCGGCGGGACATCCGTCCATACGTTGCCGACTACAGCGCCCTTCTGTTCGTTCAAAAACCGTTTCAACGCCAAGCGCTTTGAGTGATCCGGCGTGCCGTCAGGTTTGACCGGGTAGTAAATGCGGTCCTGTTGATCCAGTTCCGTCATGCGTTCGACTTGGTAGCGCCAGCCCTTCGGCGGGTGTGAATACCCCTTCCAGTCATACATCATGTTCGGCCTGGGGTTGGGGCTGGCCATGTTGTCGAGCCGGTATGGGCCGCGTCCGTCGTCATCGTCATGGCGATAGAACTTGGCGACATATTCCGGCGAATGGGGTTCATAGACCGGATTGAACTTCGCCAGCGCCCGGCCATACAGCAGGATCACGTCAGCGACGTTCGGGAAGGCCCGCTTGGCGTCGTTATGGGTGTTCGTGCGCTTCCAGGTGACCTCGCACTGGAACCGCGACTGCCCGAAGATCGAGTCCATCAACATTTTGAGATAGTGCGAGGCCGTCGGGTCGCAGTGCAGGTACAGGCTCCCGGTCGGCTTCAAGAGCCGGTGCATTTCCAGAAGGCGCACCGCCATCATGATCAGGTACGACTTCATGCCCTGGCCATGGGCCATGCCCGCCGCGTCTATGATGGAATAGAGCGCGGGCTGGCGGTCGGCGATCTCGCCGTGCCACGCTTCGTCCACGTCCGATAGGGTCCAGGTGTCCTTGAAGGCGGCGCCGGCGGCCTCCGAACCGATGGGGGCGGCATAGTCCCGGTTGGAATTGAACGGCGGGTCCAGGTAGATCAGATCCACGGACCCGCTGTTCATGCCCCTCATTATGTCCAGGTTGTCGCCCGTCCACAGGGTGCGGTTGACCCAGTTGGCGGTCATCCGAAGAACAGCTTGCCAAGCGTGTCGCGGCGAAGGTCCAGCGTCGAAATGATGTAGGAGTCGCGGGTGATCTGGCAGCGGTGGCGCTCGTGATCCCATTCCAAGCCGACAGTTCCCAAGGGCTGCTCGGAATACTCGTCGCCGCCGTCGCCGTTCCGGCGGTGGAGAGATACCGCGATTGAGGTATCGCCTTCCGGCTTGAACGTCACGAACGCATCGGATTTCTCCGCATCCTTGGGCTGCCGGAACACGCGCAAAAACGACGCCTCGTTTTCGGCGGAAAGGGAGAACGACTTGCCCGGCTCGAATTGCTTGTTGGCCTCCAATACGTCCTGGCAGATTTCAGCGCGGAGCTTGCGGAGAAACCCCGACGGGGTGCATTCGGCGCGGACCCGGACCCAGTTATCCTCTGCGGTGCCGGTCATGACCGCGCTCCATTGTCCAAGCCGTTATCGGCTATGAGTTCACTGTACCGGAGCCGCTTGCCTTCCATGCCCGCGACGATCCCGGTCATTTGGTCGATGGTGTCCATGTCCCGGCTGTTATGCCGCCCGGCAAATTCGGCGACGTACCGGTCCAAGTGTTTCGGCGACATCTTGTGGTAGGTCCCATAGAAGCCCCGCTTGAAAGACGACCACTGCGCCTCGATCCCGTTGGTGTGCGCCATGCCCCGGACGTATTCGCCGGCGCTATGGTTGACGGCCTCGTGGTTGAAGGGAATGCCCCGATAGGCGGCCCAATCGTCGGTGTAGACGGTAGCGCCGGGCGCGGCCACGCCGCCGACGAAATCGTGCAGGGTCTCGGTGTCCCTGGTCTCGACCGTCCGGGCGATCACCTTGTTGCTCGCCCGGTCCTTGGCCCCGATCACGGTGGTTTTGCCCACCGGCCCGCGGCCTTCCAGG
>CAYXKQ010000281.1:0-1994 GCA_964465715.1 uncultured Chloroflexota bacterium | reverse complement strand
AGATTGTTGTTGCCACAGGCGATGGCGATCGGACCGTCGGCCGCGGCAAAGGTGCTGAAAGGCGTTATCGAAGGGTGGCGGTTGCCGAGCGGGGAAGGGTTGTGGCCGCTGGCCTGGAAGCGCGCCAGGGCGTTTTCCAGGACCGCGAACACCGATTCGAACATGCCCAGGTCTATCCAGGTGCCGCGCCCGGAGGTGCGCCGCTGTAGCACGGCCGCCAGGACCGCGATGACTCCATAGAGGGCCGGGACCAAGTCCCCGAGCGAGGCCCCCACCCTGGTCGGCGGCCCCCCTTCGGGCCCGGTGATGCTCATCAGCCCGCTCAGCGCCTGCACGATCACGTCGTAGGCGCCGCGGTCGGCGTACGGACCGGTCTGCCCGAATCCGGATAGCGAGAGGTAAACCAGCGCCGGATTCCGCGCTGCAAGGTGCTCGTACCCCAACCCCAGACGCTGCATCGTCCCCGGCCGGTAGTTCTCGACCAGGACGTCGGCCCGGTCGGCAAGCGCCTGGACGGCGTTCCGGATACGCGCATCCTTCAGGTTTACGCTCACGCTTTCCTTGCCGCGGTTGACGCTGGCAAAGTAAAGGCTCTGCTCGTCGCGGAATGGGCCCATGCCGCGGGCTTCATCGCCGCTCAACGGCTCGATCTTGATTACGCGGGCACCCAGGTCGCCGAGCGTCATCGTGCAGAACGGGCCGGCCAGCACACGCGAAAAGTCCAGCACCAGAACGCCGTCTAAAAACTTGCCGGTGCCCACTTTGCTAGCCCCGTGCGGGGCGCCTAGCCGACTCGGTTAGGCGAGGAGTCTCTATTCGGACTTGAAGTAGTCGGCATTGACCTGCAGCCACTCGGCTTTGTCGTCGGGCAGATCAAAGTCGGGGTAGATGGCCTCCACCGGGCAGGCGGGCTCACAGGCTCCGCAGTCGATGCACTCGATCGGATCAATGTAGAGCATTTCCGCCGATTCGAATTCATCCTCGTCGGTCCGCGGATGGATGCAGTCGACCGGGCAAACATCGACGCAGGATGCGTCCTTGGTGCCGATGCAGGCATCGGTGATGATGTAGGTGATTCGGGGTGCTCCTCGCCGGCCTTCAGGCCGCCCTTGTGCGCCGCCCGGATTTTACAAGCGAAACAGGAACGCCGATGCCCGACTTGCTGACCCCGGAACAACTGGCCGAGCGCCTGCAGGGCGTCCCCGATTGGAGTCTCGCCGATGGGCAGATCGCGCGGGAGTTTTCCCTTGCGACTTTTGCGGCCGCGATCGGATTCGTCGGCGAGGTGGCTGCGATCGCCGAGCGGCTAAATCACCATCCCGACATCGACATACGGTACCGGCGCGTCCGGATCGCGGTCAGCACGCACAGCGCCGGCGGCTTGACCAGTCTGGATTTCGAGTTGGCCAGCCAAGTTGACCAACTACTGGCCGACTGAGCGTTGATCGACTCCCTGCAGGGGGGAGCTCGGCGAATGTCCCCTGCGATCGCCGGTCGTGGCGCCTAGCGCTTCTTGCGCAGGATCGGCAGTCCGGTGCGGGCGTTTTCCGTGACTTCGTAGCCGTCGGGCAGGGCATCGATGGCGTTGGGGCGGGCGTCGCCGGCGAAGTAGTAGATCGTCTGTGTCCGACCCCCATTGAGCTCGACATCCCGCGAGTGCAGAAAGTAGGTCTTGCCCGATTTGTTGCTGACGACGGAGTAGGCCACGTTGTTACCTCAATGCCATAGGCGGGTTAGAGACTGCACAGCAGAAAAGCTGTTGAAGTTTAGTTGGGCGGCCGCCCCGATTCGCGATATTTCGCGAACAAACGGTTGCGGCCTGGCCGGTGGGCGCAACAGGACTTGAACCTGTGACCTCCACGATGTCAACGTGGCGCTCTGGCCAACTGAGCTATGCGCCCCTTGTGGTGCGGCAAAAGTCTAGGGGTATCAGGGCCACCGTGGCCAAATCCCAATCGGGGAGGATTTGCGCCCCCTTGCCGGCCGCCGCGGAT
>CAYXKQ010000280.1:0-1998 GCA_964465715.1 uncultured Chloroflexota bacterium | reverse complement strand
AATGCACCCGGTCCGCACCCCCGCCGTAGTCAATGAAGATCGCAATCGCGCGCCGATATTTGGTCGCCAGCTCGGCAAACAATCCCTCAAATTCCATTCGGGCCTCAATTTCACCGCCGAAGGGAATCGACCCGCCCCAGCGGAAGCAGTAATCCTCAAGCTCCGGCCCGGCCGACTCTTCGACAAATCCGAATGATCCGGTTGCGGAGACCCCGACGCGTTTCTCAAGCCAACCGGATTCGCCGCGCCTGGCCAGTTTGAACGGCAGCGCGTCCAGGTACTCGTTGGCAAATATCACCCCGCACGACTGCGGTTCCACCTGCCCGAGGCCGGCTACAAACAAGCCACGTGGGCATTCGAGCTGGGCCGCCCGACGGCGCGCGGGCCCGATTTCGACGCCGGTCCAGCCAAGCCCGCTCCCCCAGGGCAATTCCCGGGCGATGCGATGGATCGCGTCCGCCATCGATCCCGTGCCGGATCCGAGCTCCAGTACGTTTAACGGTTTCGGGCAATCGAGCTCCCGCCATGCCCTGTCCAGGCGCCGCGCGAGCATGGCCGCAAAAAGCGGATGGGTCTCTACCGCGGTCCGGAAGTCCGCCTCCGGATCTCCAGCACCCATGTAGTAACCGAATTCGGGATCGTAGAGCGCGGCCTCCATGAACCGGTCGAAACCGATCGGGCCGTTGTTTTTGATCTCGGCGGCCAGCCTGGCGGCCAGGGGTCTTGACAAAAATCAGTCCCGGCGTGACATCACCAGCGAGCCTGCTTCATCGACCAGGGCCTGCCAGCCGGGAGAAACCACAGTGGTGCAGTCGTCCTGGGTGACGATCGCAGGTCCGGTTATCAGGTGTCCCGAGCCAAGCGCTGCCCTCTCAAACACGGGCGTGGCTAAAGCTCCCTGTTGAAAGTGGGAATTGACGGTGGCCGAGGCGACCGGGTCACCGGTTCCATTTCCGACCGGAGCCGGCGTCGGCGCCTCGGTGGGAACCACGCCGTCAAGTCGAATCGCAACGATTTGGACCGGGTGGTCCGGCAACGAATAGGAATAGCGCCGGTCGTGAGCGCGATGGAAAAGATCGATCGAACGTGGGGTTGAATCTGAGTCCCAGGGCACCGTCAGTTCAAATGATTGCCCTTCGTACCGAAGGTCCAGTCCGAAGCGCAGCTGCGGATCGCCGTCGGCGGCAAGGTCGTGCCTGGCGATTGCGGCAAGCTCCCCGGCGACCTCCCGCAGGCTGTCCGCAGACCCGGAATCGCCCGGCAGCATCACCGTCCGCGAGTAGGAACGGATCCGGTCCGCGACCAGTGCGCCGAGCGCCGAAAGCACTCCCGGATGCGGTGGGACCAGTACCGATTCGATGCGCAGCCGCTCGGCCAGCTCGCAGGCGTGCAGCGGACCGGCCCCGCCGAACGCTACTAGGGCGAAATCGCGCGGATCGAATCCGCGTTCGATTGTGATCAGCCGCAGGGCGCTTTCCATGTTGGCGTCGGCCAGATCGATGATGGCGGCCGCGATCGATTCAGGTTCGATTCCGGGCCCGGGTAGTTGGTCATTGAGAGATTGGATCGCCGAAATCGCCCGTGCCCGGTCCAACTCCATGCGGCCGCCCAGCCGCACGCCGGCAGGCAATCGCCCCAGGACCATGTTGGCGTCGGAAACGGTCGGCAGGATTCCGCCCCGGCCGTAACATGCCGGCCCCGGTTCGGACCCCGCCGACTGCGGTCCGACCTTGAGGGCGCCACCTTCATCGACCCAGGCGATGGAGCCGCCCCCAGCGCCCACGGTATGGATGTCGATCATGTCGATTGAAATCGGGACCTGGCCAACTACACCTGACTTGGTATGCAGCGGCCCGCCGGGGCAGAGCGAGACATCGGTCGATGTGCCACCCATATCGAAGGTAACCACGTCGGAAAATCCAGCCGCCGCTGCGGCCCAGATTGCCCCGGTCACGCCTCCGGCGGGACCGGAGAGCACCGTTCGCACGGGGAGTTGGG
>CAYXKQ010000279.1:0-2005 GCA_964465715.1 uncultured Chloroflexota bacterium | reverse complement strand
GCCGCGGCGACCTGGTCCTGCGCCGACTCGAGCAATGCCCCGATGCGATCGCGCGGCATCGGCGGGACGTCGTCTTCGGCAAAGTCGATTTCGGCTTCCAGCTGGGCGCGCAGCCCGATCAACCGATCCCGGATGGCCCGGACCGATTCGGAAAGCGACCCGCCCAGCTGGGCGCGGGCCGACTTCAGCGATAGGTCGTTGGGCGCAGAGACCATATCGGCGACCGCTTCGGCGCGGGCCAGATCGATGCGGCCGCTCAGGAACGCCCGGAGAGTGAACTCTCCGGGTTCGGCCAACCGGCAGCCAGCCAGCAGCAGCGCCCTGAGGCACGTTTCGGCGGCCGCGCTGCCGCCGTGGCAGGAGATTTCGACCAGGTCCTGGCGGGTGTAGGAACTGGGTCCCTGGAAATAGGTCAGCAGCGCCTCGTCGAACGCGATCCCATCGCGCGGATCGATCAGGCTGCCCAGGGTTACGTGGCGATGGGCGACGCGCTCACCGGGGCCGGGTCTGAACACCTCCAACGCGGCCTTCACGGCGTCGGGACCGGACGCGCGAACTATCGCGATTGCGCCCGGGCCGGGGGCGGTGGCCAGCGCCGCGATCGTGTCGCCGGTATCCAGCAACACCCGGGCCGATCCTGGTTACTTGGGGCGGTAGGCGGCCGAGGGAATCCGGGCGTTTTCGCCGCGGGCCGCTGCCAGCGCCCGGTCGCGCTCCCAGCGGAGCACCCACTTGGGGGTGTGGACCCCGATATGCTCCCAGGGGAGCAGCTCCTCGTCGCATCGTTCGCGCAAATCGTACCAGTCGGCGTCGATCCCGGCCTCGGCGCAGCCGCGACTCCAGATCTCGGCATCAAAGTGCTCGTCCCAGGCGTCCAGCCGCGCGCCCAGGCGCCAGGCGTTCTCGATCGCCGCACCGACTCTGCGATCGCCAAGTGAGAGCAGCGCTTCGATGACCGAATGCAGAGGGTTATTCCAGTTGAACTTGATCGCCCGGTCGGTCAGCTGCGATCGCAGGTACGCCTGTTTTTCCTCTATTTGCCGCACGTCCGCTTGCCCGAACCACTGGAACGGCGTGTGCGCCTTGGGAACAAACGTGGACACGCCGACCCTCACCCGGGCCCGGCCGCCAACGTGGCGGCGGCCTATTTCAAGCGTTTTGCGGGCCAGTCGCGCGATCCCGGCGACGTCGGCATGCTCCTCGGTCGGCAGGCCGATCATGAAGTAGAGCTTGACGGTGTGGAAACCCTGGGCGTAGGCGACCGCGACGGTGTCGAGCAGTTCGCGGTCGGGGATCTCCTTGCGGATCACCTCGCGCATGCGGTCGCTGGCCGCTTCCGGGGCGAACGTGATTGAGCGGCGCCGGCCGCTGCCTTCCGGCCGCAGGGCCTGGGCTATGTCGATGTTGAACGGCTCCACCCGGGTGGATGGAATGTTGATGTCGAGCCCCTGGTCGTCTAGCTCTTCGCGAAGGTCGCCGATGAGGGTCTGTATGTCCCGGTAGTCGACCGCGTTCAGAGAGAGGAGCGTTAAGTCCCGGTGACCGGTGGACTCGATCACCGCGCGCGCCGCCTCGCGGATTTTCTCCGGCCGTCGGGTGCGAAGGGGCCGGTCGATGAAGCCGGCCTGGCAGAAGCGGCAGCCGCGGGCGCAACCGCGGTGGATCTCGATCGAGGCCCGGTCGAATACCGTTTTGCCGTGCGCGACCACCGGGCGGGTGGGACCGATGTATTCATTGATGTCGACGTAGGCGCGCTCGACCTGGGCCGGCGCGGCGGGATTGTTGGGCGTGACCGCGCCCAGGCGGCCGTCGGGCAGGTAGGAAACGTCATAAAAAGCCGGGACGTAGACCCCGGGCAGGGAGGCCGCGCGTTCCAGGAATCGCCGCCGCCAGACCGGCGGGTCGGCGCGCTTTTCAGCACTCAGCAATTCCAATAGCCGGGGCAGCAGTTCCTCGCCGTCGCCAATGACCGCCAGGTCCAGGAAATCGGCCAGCGGCTCGGGGT
>CAYXKQ010000278.1:0-2009 GCA_964465715.1 uncultured Chloroflexota bacterium | reverse complement strand
CACGTTTTGAACAATTGATCCAACTGGTCCGCGTGCAATCGAATGTCCGGAGCTTGCTTGCGAAGTGGCGGGGCAATGTCGAAAGTTTGTCAAGGATTTGCGATGGTGGATCGACATTTAGATTTGTCTTTACAAAAGCGGTTGGAGAATTTGGCGGTGGGGCCGCAGCGGAGCGAACGGTGAGTGATTGGGGGCGAGCGTGAACGCGGAACCGGTAGAGGGATACGAAGCCGAGGATCTGGCCCGCCTGATGGCGCTTCTGATCGATTTCATATTCGCCGGTGGAACCATCAGCGTGGTCTACGTGATGGCCGCGACTCTGAGTCAGGTTCCGGTGATCGGCGGCGGGGTGATATTCATCGCGTTGGCGGCGAACGCGGTCATTGGAATCGGGTATTTGCCGCTGTTCTACGCGGTCTACGGCGCCAGTCCGGGCAAGGCGGTCATGGGTCTGCGGATAGTTGACCGCAGGACCTCTCGACCGGCGGCCAATGAAACGGTGGTGATCCGCGGACTCATGCAGATGTTCCTGGCACCGGTCTTTGTGGGTGCCATTTACTGGTGGAAGTATCTTGACGGAGAGGGGCTGACGGTGCACGACCGGGTCACCCAGACGAAGGTGATAGTGGTGACCAAGCCGGCCGACAGCCCGCTGCTGCGGATGCGGCGCGATCTGCTGGCGGCGCTGGGGATTCGCCGCTAAGGGGGGCTCAATCGACCAGCCGGGAGCGCTGCTGGAAGGAGCGCTTGATCTGGCGCAGATGGGCGCGGTCGTCGGAGGCGGCGGTGGGGAAGAGCGGCCCAGTGGCAAGGTTGTAGCGAGATGGTCGGAAGGCCGCGGCGTTGGCGCGCATGAAGGACAGCTGGGCGACCGGGAGGCCTGCATAAAGGATCAGCGGGGTGCTGCCCAGGTTGGCCAGTTCGAGGGTCAGGCAGCCACGGTAGTGCGGGTGGACATACGGGGCGGTGGCAATCACCAGCCCGACGCGGCCATAGGAAGAGCGTGAAGCCACGGTGGCGGCCAAATCTCCCGGCAGGGCGATGTACTCGAGCGTCGCGGCGAGGATGAGTTCGCCGGGGTGAAGGTTGTAGCTTTCGCCGAAGGCCAGCTGGCGTTCTTCAAGCAATCGTGCCACCCCGGTTGGGTCGGAGTCGATCAGGTCGATGGCGGCGGTGGCGGTGCGCCGCATGCTGACGAACCGGGTACCCAGGCGCACATCGATCGCCGAACCGGTCACCCGCGAGGATCCGAGCGGCACGATCGCGAGGTCTTCGGACTTGTCGGGGCTGAGCAGGCGGTGGTTCAGTTCCTCGTCGGAGACCGCCGCGCGAGGCGGTGGTTGATCGGTCAAACCGGTGCCCCCTCGAACGCGGCCCCGAAGGAGAGGAGTTCGAGCGCTTTGATGACGAGCTCATCCTTGCGCTGACGCAGGAGCAGGCGGTCGGCGCCGGGCGGACCGGGCAGGCGCACGAAACGACGTAGGCGATCGAGCCCGGCATGGTTGAAAACCGCCGACGTGGCCAGAATCGCACGGGCGCTTGGCCATTGATCAGCCGAATCCGCGCCGATGACCTGGGCCGGGGGGATGCCGTTGCCGAGCAAATCGAGCAGCGGAGCAGTCTGGGCGGCGCAGTCGGCGGCCAGGTATGGCGCGGGTTCGAGACGGCGGGCGGTCGCGAGCACACATTCCAATTCCTGCGGCGGGATCGGAGGCGGATTTTCCGGTTCCGGGGCGGCCCGGGACCAGGCCTCACCGAGCAGGCCGGGCAGATCGGGTCCGTAACCCAGCTCGCCGAGGGCGCGGCGCACCACCGCCATCCGGGCACTGAAGGCGCCGGCGTCGGAGGCCGCCGATGAAAACAGCTCGTCCAGATAAGAAAAACCGAGCCGGCGCGCCCCGATCGCGTCCGCTACCCGGGGATCGCCAGACGGTGAATCGACCGCCGCGTGGAGTTCCAAATCCGGGATCGTGTGACCGAGCAACCGGCAGAGCACGCCGGGGTCCCCG
>CAYXKQ010000277.1:743-2021 GCA_964465715.1 uncultured Chloroflexota bacterium | reverse complement strand
GAAGGCGGAGGCGTCGAACGATTTGATGTCATGTACAACGACTTCGTCATCGTCGGCCCGCAGGCCGATCCCGCAGGAATAGCGGGACTTGACGATGTCGGGACGGCGCTGAAGCGGATCGCGGAAGCCGAAGCCATCTTCGCGTCAAGGGGCGACGATTCCGGAACTCACCGCAAGGAGCGCATGCTTTGGGAATTGACCGGGATTGATCCGGTTCCGGCCTCGGGTCACTGGTATCGCGAGACCGGGTCGGGCATGGGCGCCACGCTGAACGCGGGAATCGGGATGGGCGGCTATGTCATGACCGACCGGGCCACCTGGATCACCTTTGGCAATACGCAGGACTACGGGATCCATGTCGAAGGCGATCCACTGCTGTTCAATCAATACGGAGTAATGCTCATAAACCCGGAGAAGTGCCCGAACGTGCGGGCGGAGAGTGCGGCGGCCAGGTACATGGCCGTGGAGCCCTTGCCGGTGCTGCCGGCAATGTGGAAGCAGCAGAGCTCATCCTGGGGGTCTCCGGCGGCCGCCAGCATCGCGCGGGCGCGCTCCGGCCCCATTTCCGGGTCGCCGCCGCCCGACCAGAATCCGGGACCGCGCTCGGGGTCCGAGCGCGCGTAGAGCGCTGCGAGCGCGGCCCTGTATTTCACGCGATCTTCCCGCCCCGACGCCGGTCGGCCGCGACCCGGGCGCGCGCCCTGAACGGCTCCAGCGATTCGGCCTCGGCAAGACCCGCGGCAAGTTCGGTCACCGTCTTGCCCAGGCCGGGCACCACCAGTTGCGGGCAAAGGTCGGCGAGCGGTTCGCAGACGAATCGCCGCCGCGCCAGCTGCGGGTGCGGGATCTGCAGATCGGGCGTGCTCAGGATCTCCTCGCCGAATATGAGGATGTCGATGTCGATCAGCCGCTCGCCCCAGCGGCGGGTGGGTCGGCGGCCCAGCTGAGCTTCGATCGCCTTCACCTGTTTCAGCAGTCCGCCCGGGGTTCCCGACCAGTGCCCGCTGCAGCAGCAGTTCAGGAAGCTCGGCTGATCAACTACGCCCCAGGGAGGGGACTCGTAAACCGGCGAGTGGACCACTTCGCCCAGCAGCGATTCCAGCAGCTCCAGGGCGACGAGCAGCTGCCGGTAACGATCACCCTGGTTGCTGCCCAGCCCCAGATATACAGGTCGTGGATCCATCGCCTCCGCGCTGCTGCTGCCTGCCGATTGCCGCCGCCAAATTTTGTCCGACCGGGATTGGGCGGCCGGCCGCAGGCAAGGCCAAGTCAACAATC
>CAYXKQ010000277.1:0-679 GCA_964465715.1 uncultured Chloroflexota bacterium | reverse complement strand
AGGCGGAGCATTCACCGGGGTAATCGAATTGATCCAAGGACGGCCACTGGCCCCTGCCGAGGGCGCCCGGCCGTGGACCCGCGCCACCGACCGGATCCGCTGGCGGCCGTCGCCGGCCTGGGGCCTGGTCCTTTTGCTGGCGGCCGTGCCGCTGCGTACCCTGCTGGCGGTGCGGACCGAGGTGGCCGACATTACGGTCACCGAGTTCGTGCTGCCGCTGGCGGTGGCCTGGACGATCCTCTTCCGGCGCCGGGGCAGGATCTATGTCCCGCTGCAGTTGGCGGCCTGGATCTGCCTGGCCCTGTACGGCGCCGCGTCGGCGCTGTGGGCGCCGGAGGTGGGACCGGTGGTCAAGGAATCGGCGAAGTGGGCTGAGTTGATCGTGGCGATGCTGCTGGCCTGCGACCTGGCCCGCGACCGTCGGGACCTGCGAACCCTGCTGCTGGGCGCGGCCGGCGTGTTCGCCCTGGAGATTGCCCTGGCGCTGGCCCTGGTGGCGGGCGGGCAGGGAGTGGTGCAGGCGACGGTCCCGCGCCTGCTGGGGACCTTCGGCCAACCAAATCCGTTCGGGTCATTTATGGCCATGAGCTTTGCCTTTGCCCTGCCGGCCGCACTGGCCGGTGAGGGAAGGGCCCGCCGGATCGGAATCGCGGTGGCGGGCTGCGCCCTGGCCGGGGCG
>CAYXKQ010000276.1:0-2024 GCA_964465715.1 uncultured Chloroflexota bacterium | reverse complement strand
GTTGACCAGCGCCAGCTTGACCGCCCGCCCGATGGTGGCGTTGGCCCGCCAGCCCGCTCCGAAGCAGTTGTAGCCGCCGTTGATGTCCAGGTCCTGCACCACCGGCCCGTTGACGATGAGCAGCGGCGTGTGGATCCCCGTCGAGCACATCACGCCGCGCAGGTTGAAGCGTTCGTCCATCATCGCCTCGAGGGCCGTGATGACAACGGGCATATGCTCCGGCAGGCACCCGGCCATCACGGCATTGACGGCGATGCGCTCCACGGTGGCCCGACCGCCCAGCGGAGGCAGCTCGGCGATGAGCTCGGCGCCGTCGCGCCCGGTGTGGGCCACGAATCGGCGCACCAGATCCTCGGAGGGCGGCACGACGGGCAACCCGTCGGTCCATCCGGTCTCGAACATCAACTCGATGGCGTCATTGATTTCGGTAGACAGCATAATCGGAATTCGCACCTGTATTCTTGGCAATGAGTGCTCCACTGCCGCCTGCGAGTGTATTCCGGCAGGTTTGGAGTGTCAACGAAAGCAATCGCCGATGCGGACACGACCGCAACGCTATTGTCTGAACCAAGTTGATCAGGGTTTTGCGATTCCCAGGGTGGTCGCCAATCCTGTTCATCCTTTTGGTCCGGTGAATCCCGATTCAGCCAGATCCACGGGTGGTAGGCTCCACAGCCGTCCTGGGAGCTTGGGGAGCGCGACCGCGTTGATCCCGCACAAAACTGCGGGCGACGGCGGTGGTACACTTGGGCAGTCAAAGGCCAAGCCCATACCGGCCGCGAACAGGAGGCCGCTACCATGAGAATCGCCGTACCCGACCTGGTATCCAACTCCTACTTTCCGGCGGTGGCCGCCGTGGAGCTGGGATTCTTCCGGGAGCAGGGTCTTGAGGCGGAGATCGCCATGGTCTTTCCCGTGGGCCGCGCGATGCAGGCGTTGCGCGACGGCGGCGAAGACGGCGTCGACCTCGTGGCCGGTCCCGCCCACGCCGCGCTGTCGGCCTTCCCCGGCTGGCAGGGCGCGAAGCTGCTGGCCGCCCTGTCGCAGCATACGTTCTGGGTGCTGGTGCTGCGGTCGAGCCTGGGCGTGGAGCCGGGCGACGTGTCGGCCCTGAAGGGCCTGCGCATCGGCGCCGCACCCGGCCCCGACGCCGCGCTGCGCAGGTTGCTGGCCGAGGCGGGCGTAGACCCCGAGCAGGACGGCGTGGACATCGCCCCGGTGCCCGGCAGCGGCGAGCCGGGCGTTTCCTTCGGCGTACACGCGGCCCAGGCGCTGCAGCAGGGAACCATCGACGGGTTCTGGGCCAACTCCATGGGGGCCGAGGTAGCCGTCCGCAGCGGCGTGGGCAGCATCGTCCTGGACCCGCGCCAGGGCCTCGGGCCGCCGGCGGCGCGGGACTTCACCTTTGCCGCACTGGTCGCCACCGAAAGGCTGATCGAGGAGTCGCCAGCCATCGCCGAATCCGCGGTGCGGGCCGTCGTGGCCGCCCAGCGGGCATTGCGCGCCGATCCGTCGCGGGCCGTCGGCGTCGGCGAGCGGCTGTTCCCACCCGGCGAGGCGGCGCTGATCGAAGACCTGGTGCGGAGGGACGCTACCTTCTACGATGCCGCGATCTCCGAGGCGTCGGTGGCCGGCCTCAACCGGTTCTGCCGGAGCCTCGGCACACTCTCGGGCGACATGGCTTACGATCAGGTGGTCGCGACCCGGTTCTCCCGCCTCTGGACCTGACAGGCGCGACATGCCCTTTCCTCCTTGATGGGGCAGGGTTCGCCAAGGGGACCCGTCCAGAAAGCAATCGTTGACCTTGAGATAGTTTCCTGGGAGCAGGTGCGTTCGATGAAAGTGGACATCAGGGTACCCGTGGGCCTGCCGGTGCCGGAGACGGCCGAATTCATCGCGGAATGTGAGGCCGCCGGATTCTCGGGCGTCGGGATCCACGACCACCAACACAGCGGCCCCCACGTCTTCCAGACGCTGGCCTTGGCCGCCGAACGGACATCCCGGCTCGAACTGTACCCGGCGAC
>CAYXKQ010000275.1:0-2045 GCA_964465715.1 uncultured Chloroflexota bacterium | reverse complement strand
TGGCGACCGCAACGACCTTCTTGAACGGCTGCAGGATCGTCTCCTCGTCGAGCCGGTACGCCCAGTCGATCGGGTCGCCCCAGGCGAATACCCCGCCGGTGTCGCGATGCCAGTCGGCAAAAACCGGATGCATCCCCACTTCGGGATCCCAGGGACTCTCGGCCTCGGTGAAATCGCGAACCAGCGAGGTCATTTGATACGCGCGCCGGTTTATCCAGTCCGCACCGGCCGCCAGCGACCGGACCCCGGTGACCTCCGGCGAATCCGGATCGGTGATCAGGGCCCCGAATTCGAAGAACTGAACGGTCTGCGGCCCGCGCGCCTGAGATTCTGAGATCGGCCACCCGAAAGTCTGGTCGGCACCGTACCGCGACCAGTGGTCGAGGATCGAGCCGCCGACGTTGTGGCCGGTTTGCGGGACATAGACCACGTGCGCGCGATCCTGCGGAGTGGACTCTTCAGCCGCGGCCGGGGTCAGGAGCGCGGCCCGCGCCGGTTGGGCGGCGGCGGCCATCCCGGCCGCGGCGCCGGCGACGGCCAGGCCCAGCAGGCGACGGCGCCCCAGGCGTCGGTCAGATAGCCGGTCCAGGTGGGGCGGATTAGCGGTCGTCAATAGTGCGCTCGTTCCCTCGCCGCGAAAGTGTCCCAATCTCCTTGCGAATTATTATCAAGAAGGTTGCAACCCGGGCATTGCCGGTTACCAGTTTCCGCCCGACCAAGCATGCGATGGTTGTGCCCGAAACTGCCCCGGGAAAGGCCGAACCGATGATTCCAACCCGCCGATTCGGCCGTCACGAAGACGAGGTGACAATCGTCGCCGTCGGATGCGGGCACATCGTCCGGCCCGGCACGACCTTCGAGCAATCGGTGGCGATAGTCCAGGCCGCGATCGATCGTGGAGTCAACTTCATTGACACCGCCTGGGACTACGGCGAGGGAACCAGCGAAATGCGGGTCGGCGCCGCGATCGAAGGGCGGCGTGAAGGCCTTTTCGTGGCCACCAAGGTGTGTGCGCGGGACCGCGCCAGCGCCGCGGCGCAGATCGACGAGTCGCTGGAACGCCTGCGGACCGACCACGTCGACCTTCTTTCATTGCACGAGATCAACTACGACAACGATCCCGAATGGTGCTTTGCCCCCGATGGTGCGTTCGAGGCCCTGCTCGAAGCCCGCGCCCAGGGCAAGACCCGCTACATCGGATTCACCGGCCACAAGCATCCCGCGATCCTTGTGGAAATGCTGGGTCGCTTCGATGGTTGGGACGCGGTGCAGATGCCGATCAACGTATACGACGCCTCCTACCGCAGCTTCATCAATCAGGTGCTGCCGATCGTGACCGAGCGCGGTATGGCCTGCATCGGCATGAAGTCGCTGGGCGGCAACGGCCAATTCATCAGGGACGGGGGCCTGACGGCCCAGGAGTGCCGGCGGTTTGCCCTGTCGCAGCCGATAACAACGCTCAGCTGCGGCATGACCAATCTCCAGGACCTGGACCAGGACATTGCCATCGGTGAGAACTTTGAACCGTTCACGGCCGAAGAGATGCGTGGTCTTGTCCACCGCGTGCGCAATGAGGCGCGCGACGGTCGCCACGAATGGTTCAAGACCAACAACTTCTTTGACAACTGGTACCACCGCGATCAGCACGGGTATCCGGAGGTCGCCGACGTACGCAGCGCGTTGGGCCTCAAGTGAGTGTCCGGCCCGACCCCGGGCCGAACGTCGGCGGGGTGGCTTAGCGGCGCAGTCGCGAAAAAACCAGCACGGCGCCGACCGCGATCAGAACCACCGGCCAGAATCGCAGCGCCAGGGATACCAGGTCCCCGATGTAGGACCAGAAATGCAGCGAAACCCAGCCGTCCACCAGAAAAACCACGCCGATGACGATCAGGATTACACCGGCGATTACCGGCGCACTTGACGATCGCCGCCGGGCGGCGCCGGGGTCGGCCGCGACAGGGGCATGCGGGGCGTCTTCAGCCGGCGGCGGCGGATCGGTTTGATCGGGCCCGGTGCCGGAATTGGCCACAACCTCTGACCGCAGC
>CAYXKQ010000274.1:0-2103 GCA_964465715.1 uncultured Chloroflexota bacterium | reverse complement strand
GAAAACGCGCATCGAGGGTTGGGGATAGAGATGGCGGAGGAATACCAAAAGGGATTGGACATCCGCCAGCGGGCGAGCCTGGCCAACTCCGGCGGGCTGATCGACTTCATCCTGCAGAACAAGTACAAGGCCGTACTGTATCTGGTGGTGACGGTGGCGATGATCACCCTCTGGGTGACGGCCACCGAGACAATGGCCGGGATTTTCCTGACGATCGCCCAGTTCCTGCTCGGCGCGGCGTTCATGATCGTCCAGTTCGCGGCCCTGTTCCTCTTCCTGGGCCGGGGCCGGATCTACTGGGTCCAGCCCGGCGAGACCGGCGTAACTTTCGCCGACTACCGCGGCAACGACCAGATCCTGGAGGTCGCGCGCCGGGTCGTGACGATCCTGAAGGGCCAGAGCGACGTGCGCCAGATGGGCGGCACCTACACCGCCGGCCTGCTGCTGGAAGGCCCGCCCGGGTCGGGCAAGAGCTACCTGGCCCAGGCGATTGCGACCGAGGCCGAACTGCCGTTCGCCTACGCTTCCGCGCCCGGTTTTTCGAACATGTTCTTCGGAGTCGGCAACCTGCGGGTGATGATGCTCTACTCCAAGGCCCGCAAGCTGGCCAAGAAGCACGGCGGGGCGATCGTATTCATCGACGAGATCGACGCCATCGGGATGGCCCGCTCGGCCCAGACCTCGGGCCAGGGCGCCGGCACCGTCGGGGGCATGTTCGGCAACCCCGGGATGATGATCCTGAACGAGCTCCTGCTGCAGATGGACCCGCCCAACTTCGACAACGACTGGCGGTCCCGCCTGCTCCGCCGGCTGGGTCTTAAGAAAGAGCGCGCCACGCCGCCACCGGTATTGACCGTGGGCGCCACCAACCTGGCCCATACCCTGGACCAGGCGCTCCTGCGGCCGGGCCGGTTCGACCGCAAGATCCACATCGACTTCCCTGACTTTGACGGCCGCAAGGACATTACGGCCTACTACCTGGCCAAGGTCCGCCACGAGCAGATGCCGCTGGACCGGATGGCCAACGACACCATCCGCTATTCCCCGGTAGGTATCAAGCACCTGGTCAACGAGGCCGTCATCCACGCCCACTTCGACGGACGCGACGCGATCAACTACGCCGATTTCACGCGGGCCCGCGAGGACCACGAATACGGTCTGCGCGAGCCGATCCGGAACATGTCACAGGACGAGCGCCGCCGCATCGCCTACCACGAGGCCGGCCACGCGATCGCCCAGGTAAAGCTCCTGCCGCACCACCGCATCGCCAAGGTGACGATCATCCGCCACGGAGACGCGCTCGGTTTCGCTTCGGCCAAACCGCTCGAGGAGCGCTACACCCTGGTGCGCGAAGAGGCGCTGGCCCACATCCAGATCTCGCTGGCATCGCGCGCCGCCGAGGAACTTTTCCTGGGCACCCGCATGAGCGGGGTGTCCGGCGACCTGCACCATGCGACCCAGACCGCCTATTTCATGCTCACCCAGTGGGGCATGGACGGCGGGCTGTTCTCGTACGCCCCCTGGGGCGGCGGCCAGCTCGATCCGGAGACCAAGACCCGCATCGAGCAGGTGCTCGAGCAGGAATTTAAGAAGTCCAAGACCCTGCTTACGACCTATGCCGGAGCGGTGCACGAAATAGCCGAGGGGCTGCTGGAAAGCGACGAGCTGGACGGCCAGGACGTAATCGACATCATCGCCAAGCACGATGATCTGTTGGCTTCTGGGCGCGGCCCGCGGGTGCTGCCCGAGTACGCGCTGATGGGAGCCGGTGGTATCGGCGGTCCGGCGCCGCAGCTGATCGCCCCCAACGGATCCAACGGCGCCAACGGATCCAACGGCTCAGCCGAACCGGCCGAGGCCGAGGCTGCCGATTCCGAAGAGGGCCGCGACCCGGCCTAACCAATCGCCCGTGCGCAACCGGGCTCGCCGCCGCACGGTTGGGCAACAATGGGTCGAAGCGGGTCGGCCGAGATCGGCCCGTTCCGTGCCGCGACAGCAGCGCGGCGTGCCGGGGAGCGATGAGACGGTGGCAGAGACAGGTCAATCCGGGGATCCGGCGGCGGAAACGCCCATATCCGTCTTGGCGCTCGGCGCCTGGTCGCG
>CAYXKQ010000273.1:1411-2110 GCA_964465715.1 uncultured Chloroflexota bacterium | reverse complement strand
CCTCCTACCACTATTCGCTGCGGGTGCACCCGCAGATCGTCGGCTCGGAAAAGGTGGAACCGCTCGGCGTGGCCAGTCGCAGCCTGGACTCGGCGCGCGCCTTCGCGGCCGATCACGGGATACCGCGCGCCTACGGTTCCTACGAGGAACTGCTCGCCGACCCGGAAATCGATGCCGTCTACAATCCGCTGCCCAACTCCCTGCACGCCGAGTGGGTGATCAAGGCGGCCGCGGCCGGCAAACACTCGCTGTGCGAAAAACCAATGGGCGACAACGCAGCCCAGGTCCAGGAGATGGCGTCGGCCTGCGAGGCCAACGGGGTGCTCCTGAGCGAGGCCTTCATGTTCCGGTTTGCCGCCCGCAACCACCGCGCGCGGGAGATCATCGCCTCCGGGGAACTGGGCCGGATCTGGACGGTGAAGGCCGGCTTCTCCTTCAACATCCCGCGTTCGCCCCGCAATATCCGCCATTACCCGGAGCTGGCCGGCGGGGCCCTGGCCGACGCCGGCTGTTACACCGTCGCCGCCACCCGCTTCCTGCTGGACGCCGAACCGGTGGCGGTGCTTTCGGCGATGCACATCGACGAGGAATTCGGAGTCGACATGTCGGGTTCGGCGATCCTGGAGTTCCCCGGCGGCCCGACCGGCCAGATAGCCTACTCGATGGAGGACGCGGCCAGCCAGCAGGAAGAAGGTGAGT
>CAYXKQ010000273.1:0-1401 GCA_964465715.1 uncultured Chloroflexota bacterium | reverse complement strand
CTTCGACGGCCGGATGGTGCTGGACCAGTTCGTGGTCTCGGCCCAGGAACCGGGCACGATCAGCGTCCGCGCCAACCGCAGCGACGTCGAGCGGGTCGAGCACTTCGGGCCCGACCTGATCTACCGGGCCGAGTTCGAGACCTTCGCCGACGCCGTGCGCGGGGAGGCCGAACTGCCCTACGACCAGCACGATGCGATCGCCCAGGCCAGGGTCCTGGATGCCCTGCGCGAATCCGACCGCCTGGAGCGCAAGGTGGGGCTGCCGCCGCAGCCCGGGCGCTGATCCGGTGGCCGCCGGTTCCCCCGATCCGGGTTCACCGCACCGATTGATTCTCAAACGTTCACCCCAACCCCCAGGAGCCCCACGATGCGCGGCCAGATAACCCACGCCGACGAAGTCGACGGCGTCACCCGCGGCAGCGGAATCAGCACCCTGCCATTCTTTGGCGAGTGGTCCGGCGCCAAACAGATGTCGACCGGAATGACCGTCTTCCCGCCCGGCGGCGGGGTCGTCATGCACTCGCACAACGTCGAGGAATGCGTCACCGTCATCGAGGGCGAGGGCACTGCCGTTATCGACGGCCAGGAGTTCGCCGTCCGCACCTGGTCGACGACCTGGATTCCGGCCGGCGTACCGCACCGCTTCTTCAACAGCGGCTCCGGGAGGATGCGGATCCTCTGGGTCTACGGCGACGCCGACGTGACCCGCACCGTGACCGAGACCGGGGAGACGTTCAAGCACCTCTCGGCCAGCGACCGCCAGACCGGCAGCAAGGGATAGGCTCCGACGCATGAGAATCACCGGCATCCGCGCCCGGACCCTGGGCGCCCCGAACAAGGAATCGCGCGCCATCTTCGACCCCCCGGCGCCGGCCGCACTGGGAGGGACCGGACCGTTTCGGGAGGGATCGTTCACCCTGCCCGAACCGGCCGCGCTCACCGTCGTCGAGGTCGAGACCGACGCCGGCATCACCGGCCTGGGAACGGTCGGCGGGTTCAACATCGCCGCCGAGTCGATCATCCGCGGGCACCTGGCGCCGCTGCTTATCGGCCAGGATCCGCTGGCGATCGAGGCCCACTGGGATCACATGTACCACCAGACCCAGCAGTACGGGTTGCGCGGGGCGGTGGTCATGGCGATCTCGGGGATAGACCTTGCCCTCTGGGACATCCTGGCCAAGGACTCCAATCAGCCCGTCTACAACCTGATCGGGGGCAAGAGCAAGCAAAAGGTCCCGCTCTACATGAGCCTCCTGCGCAACACCGCCGGGATCGAGAACACCGTCGCCCGCGCGGCCGCCGACGCCGAGGCCGGCTTCAAGGCGATGAAGTATTTCTTCACCATGAATCCCGCGCACGGGCCCGAGGGGATGCGGCGCGAGGTCGAGGTGGTGCGCGAGA
>CAYXKQ010000272.1:0-2133 GCA_964465715.1 uncultured Chloroflexota bacterium | reverse complement strand
TCGCCGGTGACGACTCCTGCAGCTTGTCCAGATAGGCGTTCAACTCGGCAAACATCGCCTGCGGGTCGCGTGTCGAGGTCGGGCTGAACTCCTCGATCGCGGCGGCGTCGGGGACCGCCACGATCGACTCAAGCTTGAGGTTCAATTGATCGCGGAAGGTGTCGGCCTGGGCGCGTACCTCGACCACGCTGCCGGGCTCCAGCTCAAAAGCCGTTTCGGGCGGGCGGAAGAATCGGGCCACCACGCTCTGGCGATCAACGCCTTTGAGTTCGCCCTGCCAGTAATCGTTGCCGTTGCGGTCCTGGCGGCGTTCGGATGAGCCCAAAAGCATCACCCCGTCGATCCGGGTGCCGGACTGGATTTCTGAGACCTTCAGGGCGTTGCTCATCTAACCGCGCCGCCAGCGATTGAGGAATCTTCCCAGGCGGCCCGGCTCGGGCCGATCGTCGACCAGCCGTCCGCGCCACATTTTCTTGCCGCGCGGTCGTCCCCGTTTGCCGAAGCCGATTACGGCCAGGTAGGCCAGGAAAAGCATCACTACGCCGGCGGTGGCCGTCAGCGGGACTATCAGGCGCATGACCGGAAAGATCGCCAGCAGCAGCGAAGCGCACAGCAGAATCGCCCCGGTTGTGGCCATCTGGCCCGGGGTGGCAAAACGTGACTTTACGAAGTCCCCGATCCGATCCAACGGGCCCGGCCCGGAAGGCGGCGGATCCTCGAACTGCTGGCGACGCAGAATCTCGCGGATTTCGTCTTCCCAGCTCTGGTTTGAACTCATGTCAGTTACGCCCCCGCGGCGGCCTTAGACCAGACGGATTGGACTCCACCGGCCGCATCGCTCCGAAAAATTCTGGCACGGTCGGGACCCGGGTTCAGCCAATGGCAGCGGGTACCCGGGCGTGGAAATCGGTGACCTGCTGGAAGGCGTGGGCGATCCGCAGCGCCATCGCATCGCCGAACTGGCGCGTCGAGATCATGACGCTGGTGGGCAGGCCCTGCGAATCGAATCCGCTGGGAATCGCCACCGAAGGCTGGCGGGTCAGGTTGAACACCCCGGGGATCGCGTCCATGCGCAGGTACTCGGTTATCAGGTCGGGGTTGTCGGCCCTGCCGGCGGTGGTGAAGTTGGTGGGGGTGATCAGGGCGTCGAAGTCGTCGAAGAAGTCCTCGGCCGCGCGGGTGATGGTCCGCATCCGATCTCTGAGCTCCAGGTAGCGCCCGGAGGAAGCGGTGGCCGATTCGAGCAGTCGGCGGCGCACATCGGGTGCCAACTGCGCAAAGCGGGCATCGTCGCCCATGAGGTCGCGCAGCTGGTGCGCGGCTTCGATCGCGGTCAGCTGGCGGTTGGGTTCGACTGCCGGCGCGGCCCAGGGCGTGGGGACCCGGTGGATTTCGGCGCCCAGCGATTCCCAGACCGCGATCGCGGCCTCGACGTTGGCCACGATTGCAGGAGGCAGATCGTCGAAGAAGTGCTCGGTGGGGACCGCCAGGCGCCTTCCCCTCACGCCCAGCTGCAGGCCGGCGCGGTGATCTATCGGGCCGGCGTCCACACTGTAGGGATCGCGCCGATCGTGCCCGGTCAAAGCAGTCAGCAGCAGCGCCAGGTCCTCGGCCGACCGGGCCAGCGGTCCGACCACTCCCTGGGATGGGGTCAGCGCAAGCACGCCGTTCTTGGGAATCAGACCGAAAGTGGGTTTGTGCCCGCAGATTCCGCAGTGCGCGGCCGGGGTGCGGATCGAGCCGCCGGCGTCGGTTCCGGTCCCCCCGGCGGCCATCCCGGCCGCGACCGCGGCCGCAGTCCCGCCCGAGGAGCCGCCCGGCACGCGTTCCCGGTCCCAGGGATTGGCCGGAGTGCCGAAGTGGCGGTTGATGTTGGATGCGCCGAACCCCAGTTCGTGCATGTTGGCAAATCCGATGATGACCGCTCCGGCCTTCTTGAGCTGCCGCACCGGACCCGAGTCGGCCGCGGCCGGTTCACGCGGGAGGGCCATCGATCCGCCGCTGTAGGCCCGGCCGGCAACGTCGTGGTTGTCCTTCAGGACCAGCGGGATCCCGGCCAGGACGCCGGCTGCTCCAGCCTCACCCCGGTCGCATTCGTCGGCGGCGGCAAGCGCGGCCTCGGCCTGGTGGTCG
>CAYXKQ010000271.1:1068-2135 GCA_964465715.1 uncultured Chloroflexota bacterium | reverse complement strand
AGCACACCTCCCGTGACGACGCCGATGTACCGCCAGTGCGCCACCAGGGTTCTGAGGGCAGGCCTGTTTCGGGGCATCCTCACTACCAGGGTCCTCCCATCGCCTCACACTTCAGCCTTCAGCATCGCCTTGCTTCCAGTCACCATCACCGCGCACCTTCAGTAGCGAGACGCACTTTCCTCAAGCCCACAATCCCCTCATGATTGGGCGAGTCCTTGCGGCGATTCACCCAAGCCGGCCGCCCGCAGGGTTCGCCGACCGTGAGGTCGTTTCCCACGACGCGAATATATGCCGGTTCATGATCAGTCCCCGCTACTTCCCCCATCACTGCGCGGGCGGAGCGAGGGCACAAACGCAGTTGCAAGGAAAGCCCGGGTACGCCACCCCATCACTGACGGTGTTGCAGTGATTTTCTTCGATGGCGACGGGCTCGAAGCCCCAATGAAGAACGACTATCACCGGCGATGCCAAACGCAAGAACCCGGGTGGCGATCGGATTCCAGAATCCGGTATCCACCTGCTGGCTTAAGCGACCGCCGCCGGCCTTGACCGCGGATTGCTCATCCAGGCCGCTGGCAAGATCGGCCCCCGTAGCTATCGGGTGCATGGATCCGGCAAGCGGATTCAGATCTTGGCGCTGGGCCGTGATAAACCGATTGACCAGATCTTATTGGCTGTCGGCAGGATTGCCCGGATCGTGGTCGGTCGACGGCAGGCAGCCGCCCGAGACCGATGTTCCCCGGCGGGTCGGCCGCGACGGACGGCTCAAGAATTCAAAATGCCGACGGCAGCGATGGCTCGTCAAATCTCCTTCGGAACTGGAATCGGCGTGACTACTATGACCGCCTGAAAGCGCGGTATCGACGCAGCGCTTGACGGGCGACCTGCAAATTCGGATGCGGCGGCTCGCCGGCTACATGCGGCTTCGCGCCTGGCCAAGCGGGGCCATAAAAGCGGCCCCGCTCCCGTCATTTGGCCGCCTTCGCCAACGGCCGGCGCGAATCCGATCATTCGACTTCCACTCTGAAACTTGACGGCTCAGCTGGGATTCAACAGAAGATTGGAGT
>CAYXKQ010000271.1:0-1058 GCA_964465715.1 uncultured Chloroflexota bacterium | reverse complement strand
ATGGTTCCAACCATGACATTTACCGCCATCCATCAATCATTGGGATCGTCACTTTGCCACGCCACCGTACCTTATCGGTTGGTGTCGCGAGCGCGATCGCCAAGAAAGCCGGATGGGAGGCTTAGTCGCTCACGATGAATCGGTACGCTGCATTGATTGATGGAACGGCAGGGGCATACGGTGTCGTATTTCCGGATTTGCCTGGCATCTGCGCCATGGGAAACACTATTGACGAAGCGCTTGTGAATGCTGAGGATGCACTTCACGATTACGCTGTAGAAGTTCGACGCGTCGGGTCACTCCCTACCGAACCCACTCCGCTTGAATCAATCAAGGTGCCCACTGGCGCTCAATTGGTGTCGATTCCGCTGATTGAGCCATCGGGGAAGAGTGTTCGCGCCGGATTGACTCTGGACGCAAGCGTTGCGGAGTTTATCGATTCCGAAGCCCGGCGTAGAGGCATGACCAGGAAGTCTTACATTACGTGGATGGCCCGGCGCATTGCGTCGATGGGGGGATAAACCGGACGAAATTTGCCAACGGATACGTGTGTTCAAATTCAAATACGAGGGATCGACAAGGGACTGCCGATCTGTCAGTCGGTGCCCGGAACGGCGATTGACAGGGCGATATCGGAACTGGCGCTCGAACTGATGCAGCCACAGATGCTCGAGCTGGCGCTGTCGGTCCAGGACGAGCTGCAGCGGCGCATCGCCGAGGCCGACGCTCTGCGCGAGCAGGGGGTGCGGCGGCTGGAGGAAGAGGTCGAGCTGGCGGCGCGGCGCCATCGGCTGGCAGATCCCGCAAACCGCCTGGTGGTGGACGTGCTGGAGGCCGAGTGGAACGCTTGCCTGCTGCGGCTGCAGGATGCGGCAGAGGAGCAGCGGCGCCAGCGCGAGCGGGACCGGGCCGAACTCGGCGAGCGCCAGCGCGAGCGGATCAGGTCCCTGGCGACCGAGTTCCCCCGGATCTGGAACGACCCGTCAACGCCGGTAAAGGAGCGCAAGCGCATGCTCGCTCATCTGATCGTCGACGCGACCCTTGTCAAGGGCGCTGAC
>CAYXKQ010000270.1:0-2164 GCA_964465715.1 uncultured Chloroflexota bacterium | reverse complement strand
TCCACGAACTCCCTTCATGCTTCGACGGATACATGGCCGGCACGATCACCGGCCGTACCGTGGTCCGGATCGACTGACCGCGAATAGTCCAACGGCCCGGGCGGGGCTGATGTTGTCGGATGATGCCGACTCCGGCAAGATAGATGATATGTCAAGTAATCACGTTACCGCTTTCGTCAGTCCAGACCGCAGGGAATCAAATAATGACAAAGTACATTAAATATACTTTATTACTTCTTGTTTTTACTATCTCATCTCCCGCACTGTCCCAAGTCAGCGTGGAAGAGGCACTGGCTGCCGAAGCACGCTCGGACGAAGACCGGGCCAGGGATGCCGGGCGAATGCCGGCGCAGGTGCTGGAATTCTTCGGGATCGGCGCGGGGTCCCGCGTGGCCGACCTGCTTTCCGGCGGAGGCTATTACACGCGAATCCTGGCGCCGGTGGTTGGCCCTGAAGGCGCTGTCTACGCCGGCAACAACCCATTCTTCGACCGTTTTGGCGCCGACGCGCTGACGGCTCTGCTGAGCGAACCCGGCTTCGAAAACGTCATGCGCATCGATGCACCCGTGGACGAAGTGCCGCTGCCGGACGACGGTTCGCTGGATGCGGTCATGATCGTCCTCGCCTATCACGACCTGTGGCTGACCGATGAAGATCGCGGCGAGTTGAACAGTCGGGTGTTTGCAGCTCTCAGGCCCGGAGGCGTTTACGGAATCATCGATCACCACGCCGCCGAAGGCGCCGGCACCGGCGTGATCGATTCCCTGCACCGGATCGAGGAGAGCGTCATTGTCGACGAAATAACCGGCGCCGGCTTCGAGTTGGCTGCCCGCGGCGATTTCCTGGCGAATCCGGACGATGACCGCTCGCTGATCGTCTTCAATCCGGACATCCGGGGACGCACGGACCGGTTCGTGCTCAGGTTCGAGAAGCCCTGACCGCACTCAAGTTTTCGGATTTAAAAAAATCGGCTGCCGGCGCCCCTGTAGCGCCCGCACCGCCGTTGATTTTCCCTGCGAGAACGATCAGTCAGTTCGTGCGACGGAAATGATAATCGTACGGCGTTCCCGCCGAGCGGGCGTTGATCCAGATCGCCAGCATCCCCTCGAGGATGTGTGCGGCGCTCAGCGGCCCGACATCCAGGGGTTCCAGGCCCATGCCTGACACCAGATCGGCTACGCGGGCCTTTGCGTCGGCATCGTCGCCCACCAGCGCGATGGTCACCGGCCCGCCCGGCTCGATCATCGTCCGAAAGTTCAGCGTATTGAACGCCTTGACGACACTGGCGCCGGGCGCCGCGGCCTGAATCAGCTCGGCGTTGGACGTATCCATCGTGTAATGCGCGAAGCCGTCGTCGCCCCGGGTGATGCGGTTCGTCGGGTCAATGATGATCTTCCCTGACAAATCCCCCAGGCTGCCCGCGACTTCCTCCGCGACGGCGCCCGGAACGGCCAGCACGACCATGTCGGCGCCGGCAACCGCCTCGGCCTGTGTCATGGCCGATGCGCCGCCACCGGTACGTTCGACAAGCGCAACCACATCTTCCCGATCCGGCTCCCGGGAACCGTAGACGATGTCGTGACCCTGGGCGGCGAATTCGGGTCCCAGCGCGCCCGCGACATTGCCCGTGCCGATGATCGCAATGGTATCGGCCACGGCAAGCCCCGGGAGCGCAAAGCCCAGGACGAGGGTTGCGAACCGGACTGAAATTCTCTTGATTGACATCATCACTTCTTTTTCTCCCTGCTGCGTGCAGCGAATGTGGGTTTCAATTCCCGGCCAATGGTAGCCCAATCCCCGGAGTCTTTTGAACCTTGCGGACAATGCTCGGATCGGGGCATCGAATGACCTTGTGCCTCGCTGGAATCCGGGTGTCAACAAGCGTATCTTGAATCTTGAGAATCCAGGCGCCTCAAGGGAGCGAATCGCCATGGCAACCTTCACCCTCAACGGTGACAGCGCGACCGGCAAGCCCATGACTGGCATGTCGGCGGCGAGCCGCGAATCGATCGCCTCTTCCGGCGAATTGGCGGCAGGCAACGAACTCGGTGACCTATCCGGCGGGTTGGCGACGCGCCGTGATTTCATTCAGGGCGTGGGCGTCACCCTGTCCGTGGGCGCCACGGGAGTCATCGCCGCCTGCGGCATGCCGTCCGGCGACGCG
>CAYXKQ010000269.1:0-2165 GCA_964465715.1 uncultured Chloroflexota bacterium | reverse complement strand
GTTCCCGTGAGTGCGGAAAACCCCCTGTGCGCCATGGTTGCAGTCCATGTGGGCGTCGAAGTGGACAAGGTTCAAGGCCCCGAAGTGGCTCAGGCCGCAGACAACCGGGAACGTAATCGCATGGTCGCCTCCGACGATCAACGGCAGGGCGCCCCGAGATACGATCTTTGCAACGGCAAGGGTTAGCTTGTCGAAGTTGCCCGTCACATCGGAAGGGGCCACCGTGATATCGCCGCGATCGGCCATGCTCACGCCCTTGCGCAATTACTTGCCGGCATCAATGTCGAAGGTTCCTGCGGCTGCTCGTTGTACTCCCATGGGATCGGGGTACGGCAGGCCCCGGGGAACGTCCCGGACCGCCTCCGGTCCGATCCGGGCGCCGCGTGCCTGCCGAAATCGAATGGCATCCCGATGAGAGCGACCTGGGCGTTGAGCTTTTTCAGGAGATTGCGGAGCGGAGTCTTGAAAAAGCTCTGCGGCTAGGGCAGGATCATTGGCCAATGCCCCTGGCCTTTGGTTTTGGAAGGGGTCATCGACCCGTTCCGACTTTCGGGTGGAACAAGCAGCGCGGTCCACCTCTTGCCCGGACGTTACAGACTCGTTCCCGCCGGCACCGGAACCGGATTTCGGGAGGGTCGAATCCGGTGCCTGACGGGATTTTCCGGGGAAACTTTGAGGCAGCCCGCCGCAGAGGAATTGGCCTGCCTTGCCGATCCCGATCCTCCCCGACAATCGCGACCCTGACCTGTTAACCAGTCCCAGCGGACCTGGCGGCTCACGCTCCCGGGCCCCAGAACCCCAAAAATCGCCGGTGATTTCAGCGCTGCTCGAATTCGCCATTACCGGTGAATTGGCCCCTCGTTCAAGGAATCGCAATTCCCATTGGCCGGGCCTGGGATCGTTGCGCCGAATCACCCTGTCGAGCAACGCATCGAGCCGAATTCAAGATCGGTCGGCTTCGTGAGCGAGGGGGCCTGGACAATTCGGGCCTGGCTGGGCAAGCCGGGCATCGATGGACCGGAGCAAGCGGCGATCAAATTGCACCGCCAGCCCGGGTTCGTCTGGCTGGATTCGGCCCTTTCACACCCGGTGCGCGGGCGGTGGTCGATTCTTGCCGCCCGCCCCCGTTGGACACTGACCGCAAAGGGATGCCGGCTGAAATGGGCATCGCCGGCCGGGGTTGAACGGATTGAAGGGGATCCGATTGCGGCGGCCACGCAAAGAATCGAGGCAGAACAACTCGCCTTTCGCGGCCCGGATGCAGATTCCGGCGGCCCAAAGCTGCCATTTGCAGGCGGGGCGATCGGTTACTTTGGATTCGAACTCGCGCGGCACATCGAGTCGCTACCGGCGACCACGATCGACGATGTTGCGGCCCCGGACCTGGTCATCGGCTGGTATGACGCCGCCCTGGTTTGGGACCGACTGGCCCAGAGGGGGTGGTTGAGCGGCACCGTCAAGGCAGTCAGCGAACTCTCAGAGTTGCTCGCCGCATCCGGACGCGGGCACGCCGCCGAACCTCTGTCAGGAATGGCACACTCACTTCCGGGCGGGCCAACCCGGTTCGAATCGAACATGGAGAGATTCGAGTACCTCCAGCTGGTTGAGGCGGCCAGGCGATACATCTCGGCCGGCGACATCTACCAGGTGAACCTCTCGCAGCGTTTCTGCTCTCCGCTGGTGATCTCGGGGTTCGGCGCTTACCGCCGGCTGCGACGCGTCAGCCCCGCACCTTTTGCCGCGTACATGTCGGTTGCTTCCGAGGATGGGAATCCCCTGGAGGTTCTTTCGTCTTCGCCGGAGCGCCTGCTGCTGATCGACGACCAGCGGTTGGAAACTCGGCCAATCAAGGGGACTAGACCGCGTGGGCAAGACCCGGTCGAGGACGCCCGCATGGCCGACGAACTGCGCGAGAGCGTCAAAGACGCCGCCGAGCACGTCATGATCGTCGATCTCGAGCGCAACGATCTCGGACGCATCGCTGAGACTGGCAGCGTTGCCGTTCCCCACTTCAAGCAGTTGGAATCGTATTCCTATGTTCACCAGTTGACGTCAACAATTACTGCCCGCTGGAAAAAAGGGATCGGATTGGATGCGACTTTGCGCTCCATCCTGCCCGGCGGTTCCATCAGCGGGGCGCCGAAAATCCGAGCGCTTGAAATCAT
>CAYXKQ010000268.1:0-2173 GCA_964465715.1 uncultured Chloroflexota bacterium | reverse complement strand
ACCATCGTTGGTAAGCAGCACCAACCCCTCCGAATAGCGGTCCAGCCGCCCGACCGGAAACACCCGCGACCCGGCTTCGGCCAGGTCGACGACGGTCTGGCGACCGCGTTCATCGGCGGCGGTCGTGATGACCCCGCGTGGCTTGTTGAGCAGGATGTACTCCAACCCCGGAGCTGGATGCCGCAGCAATCGGCCGTCGAACTCGATCCGGTCCGAACCCACATCGACCTGCTGGCCGACGTGGGCCGGCTCCCCGTTGACAAGCACCCGGCCCGACGCGATGGCGCCCTCCATCGCCCGGCGCGACCCCAGGCCGGCCCGCGCCAGTACGGTATGCAGCCGGCGGCGCGAGCCGTTGTGCGGTCGATCGCCAGCGTTGGTCAGATCTGTTCCGTTCCCAGCCGGGCGGATTCGGCCCAGGGAAAGATTCGGTTCGCACTCCGAGCCGGCTTACCCGGGTCATCTGCTGGCACGGCTGGCCGGTCCGGCATATTGCGGCGTGCTTCGACCGGTCGCAAAATCTGCCGTTTGCCGGTTCGGACGCAGTCCAATCCAAACGCCGTCGAACTCACCGAGTCGGCCGTGCGACTGCTTGGCCAGGGTTCCGGTGGACCTGTTGGCCTAGATTGAAATCCGGACCGCACATCCCGCACCACATCGCGGCCTGCACCGGGCGACTCGATACAAGGGCGCCGGATCCGGCGCCCACTCAGGCAAACAGCAGATTGGCATCGTAACTTCCCAGGACCTGGTCGGTAGTTACCAGCACCAGTTGTCTGGCCTGGGCCTGGGCGACCAGCATGCGGTCGAACGGGTCCCGGTGGTGGTGGGGCAACTCGCCCGCCGCACGAGCATCGGCCGCATCAATGGTCAGTGGCTCGAACCCCTCGCTGTCGATATCGAACACCTCGTCGCCCACCCGGAGCTTTCCAATTGATCTCTTGATGCTGATTTCAAAGATGCTGCTGGCGCTAACGAACACGACGTTCGCAGGATCGGCGATCGCGCCGGCCGCCGCGTCCGACAGGGCGTGCCCTCCCACCCAGCGCAGCAGCACGTTGGTGTCTAACAGGAGGTTCACGAAGATCCGCCGCCAGTACCTTCAAAATCCGCGATCACCTCCGGGGGCGTCTTCTCAAAGTCCGGCGCGATCCACACCCTTCCGGACAATCTGCCCGGTCGGCGCGGCAGCCGCGGCTTCGTGTAAGGGACCAGGCGCGCAACAGGGCGGCCGGCCCTGCCCAGCACCAGCTCTTCGCCATCAGCCACCCGATCCAGGAGCTTTGAAAGATTAGTCTTGGCCTCATAGACGTTAATGACCATAACGACCCCTTCATCAAGCTTGACTTGGTCTAGTCCAGTCAACTTTTTTCGATTACCGCGCCAGCCGGGGCGAGACGCCGGGTCCGACCGCTCCGCCGTGGTCTGGCAATTCGAACCGCGCTCCGCATTTCTGCTCCATCAACCGAAGAATGCCGAAAACCAGCAGGCCGGTCGCCGCCTACCCGCCACGCAGACCCGCAGCGGCGTCGGACCCGGGGTTCAGATATCCGAGATCGGAAGTTTGCCGCCCGGCCCGTAAACCGGCACGAGTCGCATGTTCCTGTGGCGTGCCCGCTGTCCTGCCAGACCGGTTCCGGCGCCAGGATTCGAAGTAACCGGTCGGCTGATGGGGCCGTCATAGAATGCGGCCACTTCGCCGCATCTGACCGGGCAGTGGCCATCACCCAGACCGATTCCATTCCGTTCGCCGAGGTCTCCGAGCAACTCGCCCTGCTGCGCGGCGGGAAGATCTCGCCGGTTGAACTGGTGACTGCGCACCTTGACCGGATCGAGCGCCAGCCGGCGTTCAGCAAGGCCTGGCTGGAGGTCTACGCAGATTCGGCGCTAAAGCAGGCCGCCGCCCTGGGTCCTGACGACCTGCAAAAGCCGCTGGTCGGCATCCCGATCGCCTCCAAGGACCTCTTCGACATCGCCGGTGAGGTGACCACCGCGGCCTCGCCCACGCTCGTTGCGGCCGAACCGGCGCCGGAGGACTCGCACGTGATCTCGCGGCTGCGCCAGGCCGGCGCGATCATCCTCGGCAAGACCGTGCTGCACGAGTTCGCGTTCGGGATTACCGGGGTGAACCCGCACTTCGGGACCCCGCCCAACCCGTGGCGGCGCGACCGCG
>CAYXKQ010000267.1:1693-2188 GCA_964465715.1 uncultured Chloroflexota bacterium | reverse complement strand
CCCTCGTCTGCCTGCTCGCCTTGGCTGCAGTCGCTTGTAACGGCGAGGGCGGGCAAGATCCTTCCACGCCCCTCCCGATTGCGCAGGCGGCGGTCGAAACATCATTGTCAAGCCCAGCCGCGCCCACTGTCGCGTCCGCATTGAATCCTGCCGAAAATGCCGCGCTGCGACCCGACGCCACGCCGATCGCAGATAACGGGTGCTTCGCGTTGGAGCCCTACTACGAAGTCGATGAACGGGGCATCACCATCTTCTGGAACGAACCGGAGTCCGGTTTTCTTTCGCTCGCTCTACGGACGACGGACTCCGCCCGTTGGAACATCTACTACGGCGGGCACAGTCCCGGCCGGGCCAGGGTGGCGTTCGATGAGTTCGATCTGTCCGGCCTGCAGGATCTGGCGGGGGTTTTTCTGGCGTATGCCGACGACGGCACTCAAGTGGCCTCATATCCAGATTTGACGATTGAGCTGCCCAACCCGGCGCGGGTCGACGGCT
>CAYXKQ010000267.1:654-1683 GCA_964465715.1 uncultured Chloroflexota bacterium | reverse complement strand
CAGGCATTCGATCTCAACGGATTGCCGCCCGACCGATCCCACGACCCCCAACGACCTGACCAGGATCCGGCCCGAAGACATCGCCGAAACGGAGGCCGGCGGAATGACGGATTCGATTGAGATCGAGGGCGGAAATGACCCGTTCGAGTCGGCCGGTTCCCCCGCCGAAAGCGAACCGGCCGCTGACGAACCGCTGGCGGTCGTCCCTATCAGGGAGACGGTGGCTGATGCGCGCTTTGAGCTGCACCCGTGGGGAATCCACCTGAAGTGGACCAATCCGGGAGATTCTGGCTATTCGCTTGCGATGAAGACCGCCGGCTCGGAAGATTGGGACATTTACTACGGTGGCCACGGGGAAGGCAGCGCCGAGGTGGATTTCGGCGAATTCGGGCTGACCGGGCGGGAGACCCTGGTTGGGCACTTCGCCGAATACGGCCTGGATGGCCACTGGGTCGCAGACCACCCGGAATTCACCATTGACCTGTCCTCTCTGCAATTCCCCGATTCCCCGTCGGCTGGGTGATACCCCAGGTTGGCGCCGGCGGGCCGGGATCGGCAACGGACCGGCGATTCGCAAGCGGTAGCGGGGGCAGCACGCCAGCCCGCCGACGCCGGAGCCGCGGGGTCGGCGCGTAGCAGGGCAGCGCGGGGACGATTGGCGCGTCCGTTGCGACCGGGACGGATCGGCCGCCCCGGGAAAACCGGCTGGTTGCGGCAATCTGCGGCGACGCGGTCCGACCCCGACCGTCCGCGCCGCTCGTAGGACGCCTCCAAGGGGCCGACCCCATCCGTCCGGCCCCCGCCCGCACCTCTGCGGCGGCGCCGCCGGCCGGATGCGGCCGACGGTCGAGAGCAAGCCCGGACCGCCGTGCTGGGCACATGGCGCGCCGGACCGTTGCGGCTCCGAGCCGTGCCCCCTCCTCTCCAACGCGCCCGCAGGCACGCCGCTCAGGGAGCTGGCGCGGGGGGCGGCGGCCGGATGGCCGATCGAAGTCCGAATTGGAGACGGAGAACCGCGACTCAGGACCC
>CAYXKQ010000267.1:0-644 GCA_964465715.1 uncultured Chloroflexota bacterium | reverse complement strand
ATCGCGATCGGCCTTCCGGAGCGTTTTATCTGACCGTGCGGCAGGACTGAACTACGGCCCCGGCCGGAGCCGCCGGCAGGCGGCCGGGGTGCTGCGCGAGGCGATGCCGCGGCTCTGGGTTCAAGCGGATCTGCTCGAGCTGCCGGCGGATTGGCAGCCGCGCGAGGAACGCTCCCGCAATTCCGATGGCCAAACTCAGGACCAGGCGGCATCGGTTGCTGGCGCTGCCCCCCTGATCGGTCGTTGCGGTGTTGGCGGCGAAGCGGCCGCAAACCCCGCGGCAAGGCAAAGGGCCGATAGCCGGCCTCCCGGAGCGGATCCCGAGCATCATTCAACCGCTGCGCGATGAACATTGTCGGGCTGGCAGATACCCCCTAAACGGTGTTCTGCGGCATAGGCGGTGACGACGGTCTTTGGGTCGCCTATGCTTGGCCGTCACACGGTTTGAGCCCAAAAATTCCCCCGCATACATGAAGATTCTGCCTCGACGATCGCTCCTCCTGGGCGCGGCCGCCTCGCTGGCGGCCTGCGGCCTGCCGGAAGGGGGCGAACCCACCCTCCCGGATCCTGCCGCGACCGCAGCTCCCGCCCCGCCGAATCCGGCTCCGATGCAAGCCCCGGCCCCGGTTGCGCGCAAATCCGCG
>CAYXKQ010000266.1:0-2195 GCA_964465715.1 uncultured Chloroflexota bacterium | reverse complement strand
CGGGCGCAATTTCGATGTGCGCGGCTAGAATCTCGGCGCCTTGACGAACCCTGAGCGGAGACCCTCAAACTGGCCTTTGATTTTCTGGTGATCGGCGGCGGATCGGCCGGTTATCACGCCGCCAGCACCGCCTCGTCGGCCGGGCTGCGGGTGGGGCTGATCGAGTCCGCCGAACGCTTCGGCGGCCTGTGCATCCTGCGTGGTTGCATGCCGACCAAGACCCTGCTGCGCTCGGCCGAGATCGCCCAGTTGGTGCGTGAGTCCGACGAGCTCGGGATCCACAGCTCCGGCCCCCGAGTCGATTGGCCGGCGGTCCGGCAGCGCAAGGACGAACTGGTCGAGGAATTTGCCAGCTATCGCCGGGTTTCGGCCGAAAAGCTGGCCAACGTCGAGATAGTCTCGGGCCGCGCCGAGTTCCTGGGCCCGGACTCGATTGCGGTCAACGGGCAGGTGCTGACCGCGCCCAAATTCGCCGTGACCACCGGTTCGGAGATCGCAATCCCGCCACTGCCGGGACTTGCCGAAGTCGGCTACATCGACTCCGACGGGGCCCAGACCCTGGACCGCTTGCCCGAATCGCTGCTGGTCGTCGGAGGGGGTGCGGTGGCGCTGGAATTTGCCCAGCTGTTTCTGCGGTTGGGGGTTGCGGTAACTGTCGTCCAGCGATCGTCCCACGTGCTTTCGGGAATGGACTCGGCGATCGGGATTGCCCTGGCCGGGTACCTGGAGCGCGAGGGCATGACGGTCGTGACCGAAACCAGCATTACCGGGTTCGAACGCGCGCCTGACGGCCGCAAACAGGTCACGGTCGACACCCCGTCGGGGCATAAGACATTCGCCGCCGAGGAGATTCTGGTCGCGCTGGGCAGGCGGCCGGCCACCCGCGGGCTCGGATTGGATCGGGCCGGGGTCGACACCGACCGCGGTTGGATCCTGGTAAACACCCGGATGCAGACTTCGAATCCCAACATCTATGCCGCCGGCGATTGCATCGGTCCCGAAGTCGGCCCGCTGCAGGTGGTGCACACGGCCGTCCAGCAGGGTCAGATCATCGGCAACAACGTGGCCGGCCGCAAGATCCAGGAATTTGATCTGCGCGTGGTCCCGCAGGCCGTCTTCACCGATCCGTCGGTCGGCGTGGTCGGCCTGTCGGAGGAGGAAGCACGCGCCCGGCACGCCTCGGTGATAGTTGCCCAGGAGACATTCGAGGACCAGGGCAAGGCCCTGACGATGGGCCAGAACAAGGGCCTGGTGAAGATGGTCGCGGACGGTGTCACGGGAGAGCTGCTGGGGGTCCATGTCCTGGGTCCCGAGGCGGCCGACCTGATCCACGAAGCGGTCGTGGCGATGCACTACCGCGCCACCGTGGATGAATTTGCCCGCATCCCGCACCTGCATCCGACCCTGGCCGAGATCATGGTGGATCCGGCCGAAGAACTGGCCGAAATGCTGGCAATGCCGGCGGCGGCGCGGTAGGGGGTCGAATTGGCCGCCCGCGCCCGCCGCGACCTGCGCGAACGGATGCAGGAAGCCGCCCTGACCAGCTGGGAGGAGGTCGGCAACGAAGACCTGGCGATTTTCAGGATCGCCCGCACCGACGGGGAGCCGTTCTTTCAGTTCCGGGCCGGCCAGTACGCCCAGCTGGCGTTCTGGGACCAGCCGGACGGCGATCCGCGCCCCCGCCAGCTATCGATTGCATCGGCCCCTTACGACCGCTCGGAATTGGAGTTCTACGTCGTGCTGGTGCGCGACGGCGGACCCGACGGCGACAGCCTGGGCTATTTCACCGGCACCCTCTGGCAGCACCGCAATGTCGGGGACACCATGCTTTTCATGGGTCCGGCCGGTCGCTTTGACCTGGAGCGAACCACCGAGCCGGAAGTGATCTGCGTGGCCACCGGGACCGGCCTGGCGCCCTATGTGGCAATGGCCCGCCAAGCCCGCTCGGAATTGGCCGACGGCATCGTCCCGGAGCGCCGGTTGACCGTGATTCATGGCGTCAGTTACGCCCGCGAGCTGGGTTATCGCGCTGAGCTGGAGGAGTTGGCGGCCATCCCCGAGCTTGGCTTGACCTACATCCCGACCGTATCGCGGCCGGATACGGACCCGGACTTCGAGCCATCGCTGGCGCGCGGGCGGGCCAACGACATCCTGCGCCTGCTGCTGGACTGCCCGCCCAGCGGGCGGGTCAAGCC
>CAYXKQ010000265.1:0-2207 GCA_964465715.1 uncultured Chloroflexota bacterium | reverse complement strand
ACCGAACCGCCGGGCAGCTGACTGGTGTCTTCGATTCCGGCCAGATAGAGCGCGGCGAGATCGCCTGAGGAGGAAAGGTCGGCAAAGTCGCGGCCCCGGCCGGTCGGAGGGCTGTTCCAGGCCGTCCCGACCGCGGCCTGGGACTCGGCGTCATTGGCCGGCAGGCGTCCGGGCAGCAGATCCGGGCCGACACCGGCCCGCCAGATCCCGGCCGAGTTCGAGGTTTCCGGCAGCGGACAGAGCGCCGCCCCGGTTGCGGCCGAGAGTCGGCAGGCGGCAGCGGCGATCTCAGCCTCGCGGCCCCGGGTCCAGGCACCGGTGTCCCAGACCAGGAACGCCCGTTCGGCGCCCGCGAGCTTTTCGGCCAGGCCGGAAAGCTGCCCGGGATCGATGCCAAGAGCGGCGGCAGATTCAGAGGAAGGCTCGGTCAGAGTATCGAGGAAAGAAATCTCATCGCCGGGTTTCAGGCGCAGCGACGAGCTCGCGAAAACGTCCAGTCCGGAGCCCACCCGGGTGGCCACCGCATAAGCCATCTGGCCCTTGCGCGCGGCCGCTTTAATGTGCGCGGCCAGAACGTTGTGAGTCCCGTTTACGTCCGCCCCGAATACGAGCGCGAAGTCCGAATTTAGGACCGCGTCCTGGTCGGGGAACAGCGCCGCGCTGCCAAGGTGCTCCTCGATAGCATCGGCGGCCCTGACGAATCCGGATTCGGCCTGATAGACGTTGGCCGTGCCCAGCGCCCCGCGCGCCAACCTTGCGAACGCGTAGCCGTCCTCGACCGAGAGCTCGTTCCCGGCCACCACGGCGATTGATTCGGGTCCCTCGCGGCGGGCGATCTCGAGCAGCGAGTCGCCGACGTGTTCGATCGCCTCCGGCCAGCCAACTTCCACCAGCTCTCCGCCGCGGCGGATCATCGGGGCGGTGATCCGCGAGGGGTCGTTGACGTGCTCCCAGCCGAAGAACCCCTTGCCGCATAAGATTCCGCGGTTGGGTTCGGCGACCGGGCGGGCCCTTGCCCGCAGGACCGTGCCCTTGCGCGATTCGAGCTGCAGCTGGCAGCCGACCGAGCAGTGCGGACAGGTCGTCTGGGTCTGGACCGTCTGCCAGGCCCTCGCCTGGTGCTTGAACGGCCGGCTCAGGACCGCGCCCACCGGACAGACCTCCACGCACATGCCGCAGCGCTCGCAGTCCATGAACTTGTGCTGGGCGGTGACGATGAAGGACTTGGAACCGCGGTCGGAGACGTCGAGGGCGTGGACGCCCATCTGCTCGTCGCAGACCCGCACGCACCGGTAGCAGAGGATGCACCGGTTGTGGTTGATCATGATCACTTCGTTGAGGTTTTCCTCCGGGAACGCCTTGGAGACGGTCTCGAAGGGGCTGCTCCAGATGTTCAGGCCGAACGTTTCGTCCTGGAGCTCGCAGGTCCCCGACTGGTCGCAATATGGACAGTCGAGCGGGTGGTGCTGGAGCAGAAGCTCGATCGTCTGGCGCCGGATCCGCTGCATCTCGTCGGTGTCGGTCTTGACCGTCATGCCTTCGGCGGCGGGCGTCGTGCAGGAAGCCATCGGGCGCGGCGGCCCGGGCGAGATCTCGACCACGCACATGCGGCAGGCCCCGACCGGCTCAAGGATCTCGTGGTTGCACAGCGTGGGGACGTCGATCCCGGCGCTCTCGGCGGCCTGGAGCACCGTCAATCCCTTGGGGACGGTGACTTCCCGGCCGTCGATGGTCAGGGTGACGGTGTCGGCGGGTGCGTTTACGGCCATGTTCAGCGGTCCACTTCGCCGAGAACGATATCGATGCTGCCGATGCAGGCGACCAGATCGGCGATGAGTTCGCCCTCGACCATTTCTGAGAGCGATGAGAGGTTCACGAACGACGGCGAACGGATGTGGCAGCGGTAAGGAACGCCCGAACCGTCGGATACGAAATAGAAGCCGAGCTCGCCCTTGGGCGATTCAATCCCGAAATAGCAGTCCCCTGGCGGGGGCGAGTAACCCTCGATCACCAGCTTGAAGTGATTGATCATCGCTTCCATGTCGCCGCGCATGCCGGCCGGCTCCCAGCCCGAAACGCGTTCGATTTCCGGCCAGACGACGCTGGCGTTGTTGGCGTTGACCGGTTGGCCGGCCAGTTCGCGGGCGCGTTCGACGGACTGGAGAATGATTGCCCGCGACTGGAACAGTTCATTGAGCCGCACCAGG
>CAYXKQ010000264.1:0-2226 GCA_964465715.1 uncultured Chloroflexota bacterium | reverse complement strand
ACCAATGCCAGATCCGCGGATGTGGTGCGACTCGCCGGGGCTCTGGGGGCGTGGCAGCTGTCGGTGTGGGACAGCCTTAACGGCGCCGACTATCAATCTGCAGGCAACGGGTAGGGCCCGATTCGCCCCGCCGGGCGTTCGCGAGCCGGCAGAGATCCCATGCCGCCGGGTTTAGCGCGTCGGCGACCGGCCCTGCGGGGCAATTTGAGTCAATCGGGCAACGCCCCGGCCGACCGAATCTGGCCGGGTGACGGCCACGGTTAAGCAACCGTGTTAAAAGTCAAGTGCGAAAGAGGGGCGGGAGAGGGGCCCGGGGAGAGGAAGGGGAGAAACCGTTCCGCCACCCAGGATGTAACCATCCCGTTAGACCTCCAGCCCCAATGTCACCGCCGGTGCAACCTGATCCGGCCCGTCCACGCATCCGATCCGTTTCGACATGTTGTGGCCGCCGCGGGGCATGGCTCCGCCAGGGACCCCGCGCCGCCGGCGCTGACCGATCAGGTTCGATCAGGTCATTTACCTCCAGCCCGATCGGGGTCATTGCCCGTTCCGACCGGACGCGGCTCCCAGGGCGTGCCGCGCTTTATCACCGAGCTGAGCGTCAGCAGCAGCTTGCGCATGCAGGCGACCAGCGCTACCTTCTTGGGTTTTCCGGCCTCCACCAGGCGCCGGTACAGTTCGCGCAGCTCGGGGTTGTGGCGCATCGCCGACAGAGACGACATGTAGAGCGCGGTGCGCACCCTCGCCCGACCGCCAAAGATGGAGCGTCTGCCGCGGAAGGCGCCGCTGTCTCGGCTGTAGGGGGCGATTCCCGCCAAAGACGCTACCTGGCGACGGTTCAGCGATCCCAGTTCGGGCAGGTAGGCGGTCATAGCGGCCGCCAGGTTGGGGCCGGCGCCGGGCACGCTGAGGATCAGCCGGTAGCGCTCGTAGAGCTCCGCGCTGGCCTCGATCGCGTCCAGAACGTGGGCGTTGAGGCGCTCTATCTGGTTGTTCAACCAGGTGATGCTGGACCGTATCTGGCGGGCGATCAGCGGGTCCCGGGTCTTGCCGAGGCGGTTCTTCTCTCTCGCGCGCTGCTCCACAAGCTGCTGGCGGCGAGTGACAAGTTCCTTGATCCTTGCCTGCTCGGGATCGGGTCTTTTCCAGGGGGCGGGATCCATCACCTGGGCGTAGTGGGCGATGACCTTTGCGTCCAGGTGGTCGGTCTTGGCCAGATTGCCGCTGGCGTCGGCGAACTTGCGCATGCGGCGCGGGTTCACGATCGCCACCCGGTAGCCGTTCCCATCCAGCGCCAGGGCCAGCTGCTGCTCGTAGCCGCCGGTGGCTTCCATGCAGACCAGTGCGACCACCAGGGAAGAGAGCTTCCCGAGCAGTTTCCGGATCCCGGCCGCGGTGTAGCGGAACTCCCAGCTCTCGCCGGAGGGACGCACATTCACGTCGAAGCTGTCCTTGGAAACGTCGATGCCGACATAGACGGGGGCGTTCATGCTAAAACTCCCTTAGCTATCCGCGGCGCCAACCCTTTCTTGCAGATACGGACCCGAAGCGCAACTTCGGTCCCTGGCAACCGTTCGGGTCACCGGACCGCGGAGATTCGGGTGCGACGATCCGTGCTAACGAACGATCCCGCGATTGCGGATCAAGATCTGATCGGCCCGTCGCACCCGGACTACTCCCGATCAACATACAAGATCCAGAGGATCGTCAGGTCGCCCTCGCCGGTGTTCTCAAAATAGTGCGGCACATCGGCCGGGATCCAGGTGGTTGAGACCGCCTTGACCGGATAAACCTGGCCGTCGATCACGGCGTTGCCCTGCCCGCCGATCACCACCACGATTTCCTCGACGTTGTGGGTGTGTTCGACGATCACCGTTCCGGGCGGGAAGATGCTCATCCCGGAAACCAGCTGCTCCGCGCCGGTCCACTCGCCGAAGAAGGGGTAGGGCCTGATCCCGCCATCGTGCGAAATGGGCTCCATCGCATCGACTGACAGGTATTGGGCGCGCATCGGAGCGGTATTTTCAGTCAGGTTTCCCCATTTTGGATTCGCGGCCCGGCCGGGGGAAGATTCCGGCAAACTTTAGCGGTGGCGCAGCGCGCCGATCCCCAGGAGCCGTTCCCGACCGCGGCGACCGAGACCGCCGGAGAGAAGCCCGAACATGAACCAGAGCGACCAGGAACTCGCCCGCCAGCTGGCCATGGTGACCCCTGCCACGGCCACCC
>CAYXKQ010000263.1:0-2259 GCA_964465715.1 uncultured Chloroflexota bacterium | reverse complement strand
CAGGACCTGTCCGAATGGTGGTACTTCACCGGCCACCTGCAGGACCGCGAAGGAACCTGGTTCGGCTTCGAATTCGTGATCTTCGCTGCCAACCGCCAGAGTCTGGGGTCCACCTTCGCGGCCCACCTCGCCATCTCGGACCCGGACCCGGGCAGCTTCCGCTACCGGGAGCGGACCTCAAACGTCCACGGGGCAGACTACGATGGTGACCGGCTCTGCGTGGGAGGCTGGGCCCTCTCCATCGAAAGCACCGGGTTCTCGATCGCCGCCAGCGACGACTTCCTCGGTCTAGATCTGAGGCTGCGGCCTACCAAGCCCCCGGTGCTGCACGGCGACGGCGGCGTCATCGATTTCGGTCCCGCCGGCTGGTCGTACTACTACTCGCAGACCCGGCTCGCAGTCGAGGGCCAGGTGATGCTCGACGGGATCGAACGCAGCGTAACCGGCCAGGCCTGGTTCGACCACCAGTGGGGCGACTTCCTGGTGACCGGGCAGGGCGGCTGGGACTGGTTTTCACTACAGCTGGATGACGGCCGTGAAATGATGGCGACTATCCTGCGCGATGCCGATGGGGACGTGTCGGCGACCTATGGCACCCTTGTCGCCGATACCGGCGCGGCCACGCACCTTGACGCGGAGGCGCTGCAAATCCAGGCGTTGTCGCGCTGGCGCAGTCCGCATTCGGGCGCCGAATACCCGGCCCGGTGGCGTCTGAGCGTTCCGTCGGCGGGACTGGAACTCGATCTGGTACCGACCATCGCGGACCAGGAGCTGGACGCCAGGGCCAGCACCGGCACGATCTACTGGGAGGGATCGGTCGAAGCCAGGCAGGCCGGGCAACCGGTGGGACGCGGGTTCGTCGAGCTGACCGGCTACGCGCGGACCGGGGATCTACGCCCGCCGGGGCCCGCCATTGGGCAAAATCTGTGCGGGCCGCAGTCGCAGTGACGGCCCGCCAAGGATCCGCCTTGACGCACTCGCGGGAGAGCACCGCCCTATCTACGGCCTGATCGAGATTCCATGGAGTCCCTACCTCGAGGTGGGGCCGGTTACGCTGCGGTTCTACGGGCCCATCGTCGTGGCCGGCATTGCCGCCGGGTGGTGGATTTGCCGGCGCTACGCCCACGCGGTCGGGATCACGGTCGACGACGTCGACGCGATCGCCCTGTGGGCGATCATCGCCGGGATCGTGGGCACCAGGGCGCTGCACGTGATCGACAAATGGCCGGAAATCTACGCTTCCGACCCCCTCCTGGCGCCACAGATTTGGCGCGGCGGGGGCGCGATCTGGGGCGGAATCATCGGCGGTGTGGCCGGGGGTGCGATCGCCGCCTGGCGTCACGGGATCTACATCCCGGCGGTGGCCGACGTCGGCGCGCTGGGCCTGATCCTGGGACAGGCCATCGGCCGTCTGGCCAACGTGGTCAACGGCGAGCACACCCGCGTTGCGTCCGATCTGCCCTGGGCTTTTCTGTACACCAATCCGGCCACCCTGGCCGCCCGCGACGGACTGGGCGCGACATTTCCGGCCCACCCGGCCCACGTCTACGAGATGCTGGCCGACTTCCTCATCCTGGCGGTTCTGATATTTGCCATTAGCCGTTGGGGCGGATCCGGGCGGGTGTTTGCCCTCTATGCGTTTTTGTATTCGATCTTCCGGTTCCTGATCACGTTTCTGCGCCAGGACGAGCTTTACGGCCCCTTCTCCCAGGCGCAATGGATCGCGGTCGTGATCGGATTGATCGCGGCGTTGGCGCTGTTCCTCTATTGGACCGGGCGCCTGGCCACCCAAACCGCGCACTGGCGGCGCGCCCAGGGACTACTCCCGCCCGCAAATCCTGAGTCCAGCGACCGAGCCTAACGGAGCCGCACTTGTCTTCCAACGTCCCGATCACGATTGCCCACGGGGACGGCATCGGCCCCGAAATCATGGATGCAACGCTTCGCATCATCGATGCCGCCGGCGCCGGCCTCGAACTGGAGGAGATCGTGGTTGGCGAACCCGTTTATCTGCGCGGGTTCACTTCCGGCATCGAGGATCAATCGTGGGAATCGCTGCGGCGCACCAGGGTCTTCCTCAAAGCCCCGATAACCACTCCGCAGGGCGGCGGATTCAAGAGCATGAACGTGACGATCCGCAAAGCCCTCGGCCTGTACGCGAACGTCCGTCCGGCGGTTGCCTACGACCCTTTCGTCGCCACCAAGCATCCCGGCATGGACGTGGTGATCGTCCGCGAGAACGAGGAGGACCTCTACGCC
>CAYXKQ010000262.1:0-2259 GCA_964465715.1 uncultured Chloroflexota bacterium | reverse complement strand
GCGAATCGACCGGCGTATTCGTCGGTTCCGGCATCGGCGGAATCGCCACCTTGTTCGCGCAGACGAAGGTGCACGAGGACCGCGGTACCCGGCGGGTGACTCCATTCCTGGTACCGATGATGATCGCCAACATGGCCGCCGGCCAGATCGCGATCGATCTTGGCCTTAAAGGGCCCAACATGGCCCACGTCACCGCCTGCGCGACGTCGGCCAATTCGATTGGCGAAGCCGTTCGCGCCCTGGCCGCTGGATCCTGTGACGTGATCCTGGCCGGAGGCAGCGAAGCGGCGATAACTCCCATCGGGCTATCCGGATTCACCCAGGGCCGGGCGATGTCGACGCACTTCAACGATTGCCCGCACCGGTCTTCGCGCCCGTTCGACGGTCTCCGCGACGGGTTCGTGGCGGCCGAGGGCGCCGGGGTCCTGGTGCTGGAGACGTTGGAGCACGCCCGGGCGCGTGGCGCGCGCGTTTACGCCACGGTCGACGGCTATGGAGCGTCGGCCGATGCGTTCCACATCACTGCTCCACCCGAAGACGGCGAGGGGGCCGCGCTCTCGATGAAGCGCGCCCTCAAGGATGCCGGTCTTAACCCCGAGGACATCGGCTACATCAACGCCCATGGGACCTCAACCCCGATTGGGGACCTGGCCGAAACCCGCGCAATCCACCAGGTTTTCGGTGAGCACGCCCGATCGCTGGTGGTCAATTCGACCAAATCGATGATCGGTCACATGATCGGCGCGGCCGGAGTGGTCGAAGCCGCGGTTGGCGTGCTGTCGATGCGCGCCGGGGTAGTCCACGCCACGATCAACCAGGAAGAGCCCGACCCGGAATGCGACCTTGACTATGTTCCCAACGAACCGCGGGACCTGGAGTTTTCGCACTTTGTGTCAAACTCCTTCGGGTTCGGCGGCCACAACGTCTCACTGGTCATCAGCCGGGCTTAAGTAGCCCCCGATCGCCCGAGCTCGAACCTATGGCACAGATGAAGCTTTTGCTGGCCGACCTGCTGGAGAAGATCCAGGGGACGAAGATCTCGGAAATCGAAGTAACGCTCGGCGACCTGACGCTGGGTGTCAAACGCCGCTCAACTACGGCGGTCAATCCAACCGTGGCCTCCCCGGCTCCCGAGCCGGCGGCCGCGCCCAGCAACACGGTTAGCGTTGATTCGCCGATCGCCGGTGTTTTTTACGCCTCTCCTTCGCCGACCGAACCGGCTTACGTGAACGTCGGGGACCACATAAGCCCCGGCCAGGTCGTCGGGCTGGTGGAAGCCATGAAGGTATTCAACGAGGTTCACTCCGCTGTCGCGGGGTCCGTCGTAAGCGTCGCCGAAACCGGCACCGAGGTCCAAAAAGGTGCGGCGCTGGTTGAAATCGATCCCGATTGAGCTCGCCCCGGCGATCTCGGACCAATTTGACTGACGCCGGGTTTCTGACTGCCTAAGGATGCACCGTTGATTTCCAAGCAACCACTGTTCATTGGTGCCCGGCCGCTGGTCGTGCGCGTGCTCCCGGCTGGGGGATTGCTGCGCGATGGAGTTGCCATCGTCGCGGCGACGATCCTCCTGGCCGCCTGCGCGCAGATCGCGATCCCGTTGCCGTTCACACCGGTGCCCATCACCGGACAAACGTTCGCGGTGCTGTTGATCGGCGCCACGCTCGGGTCCACCCGCGGAGCGGCGGCGATCGTCCTCTACCTGCTTGAGGGAGCCGCCGGTTTGCCGTTCTTTGCGCCCACCGGCGGAATGTTCACGTACGGTTACCTGGCCGGGTTCGTTCCCGCCGCGTTCGTGGCCGGGTGGTTGTGCGAGCGCGGCTGGGACCGCGACTTTCGCCTGTCGCTGGCTGCGCTGCTGATCGCCAATGCGGTCATATACGCGGTCGGACTGCCCTGGCTGGCGTCGGCCTACGCCTTGCTTTGGTCCGGGGTCGACATCTCCGGCTCGACGCCGCAGTTCTGGCAGGACGTTTTCACCAGCGGGCAACTGGGCTTCCTGCGCGGGGACGCCGCCACCACCGCGTTAACGACCGGGTTGCTACCGTTCATTCCGGGAGATCTCCTGAAAGCAATACTCGCGGCTGCGATACTGCCAGGGGCCTCGGCGTTGGTTGCGAACTGGAGAAGCGAAGAACATCTCATCCGGCATCTCGGTGGTCGTGGCGAGTAGGCTTTGCAAGCAAGATCGCCGAGGGCGATATCTGTCGTTGCCGATGGCAGGGCCCATGGATCGACCAAACCTCCGCAAAGCGGACC
>CAYXKQ010000261.1:576-2287 GCA_964465715.1 uncultured Chloroflexota bacterium | reverse complement strand
CTCGAGCACGCTGCCCCCGCGGGGCAGGATGTCGCGGATGCTGAACTCCGACTCGATTCCGGTCGCCGCAAACCCCAACACGATCGTTATGACCAGGAGGGTAGCTATGTAGGGTGCCGGACGGTTGGTTACGCTCCTGCCCAGGATCCCAGCAAGCCGCTCGACCCCGGGTAACGCCTGCGACACGGCGCGGGGGTCCTTGAGCCTGCCGCGAGCTTCGCGCCGGCGGTCGATGATCGTGCGGCCGGCCGGCAGCAAGGTGAGCATGACGATCAAGCTCAGTCCCACGCCCAGGCCCGCAACGACCCCGAAATCGCCCACGATACCGATCGGGGAAAACAGGCTCGCGAACAAGCTGACCATGGTGGTGACCGCGGCCAACAGCAGGGGCACGATTACGATCCGCAAACCGGTTCGGATCGATTCCATGACCCCCAGACCATCCAGCCTCTGCTCGCGGTAGTGCGAGACGATCTGGATCGCGTAATCGACCGTCAGCCCGATGATGATGATCGGCACCATCGTCGTCAACGAGTTCGGCGGGCCGATCAGGCCCAGCGCGTTGGGCCCGAGCAACCCCTCAACGCCGGTAATCCACACGATTGCCATGACCAGGCCGGCGAGCGTCAGCAGCGTATCGGCGGGCGTGCGGAGGAAGAGCACCAGCAGGGCGATGATCACCAGCAGGGCGGCCCCGGTCACCGGGAGCATCCCTACTTCGGTGGCTTCCTGGTATTCGTCCTCGATGACGATCGGAGAAAGGCTCCGCGCCGCAAGTTGCCCATCCTCCTCCACCGCCAATTCGTGGATGCGTCGTTCCGCCTCGGCGACTCGGTCGTCGCCGGTATCACGCAATTGGATAGTGGCGATCGTGACCGGATTTCCATCGGCGTCTTCACCGGACAGCGCATCCAACGCGGCTCCGATTTGCGGTATTTCACTGACCGAATCGATCTCAGATTGCGATACCGAGGCTAGATCGCCCACCTGAAGGGCCGCTAGGACCAAAAGATGCGGCGAAAAAACCGGGTCTTCATGCGCAAGCAGGTCTTCTACCTGGGGGTCTGCGGCGATTGCATCCATCAGGGCGGCAATCTGGGCAAGCCCCGCGGGAGTGAAGGCTTCGCCGCGGAATATCAGCGTCACGATATTGGCTTCGCCGGACTCGCCGAACAACACGTCGACTTTGTCGATGGTTTCGCGGACCGGTCCGTCGGGAAGGGTCTCTTCGGTCGTGGGAGGCGGTGCCCGGAAACCGGCCCCGGCGGCAAGGGCGAACGTGACGACGACCAATATCGCGATGGTCAGCCACGGTCGAGCCGTGACGGCCCGGCTAAAGAATTCCAGCGCGATCATGAAGGCGCATTTTAATTCGGCGAGGCTTCACGCCAGCGTGCAGCATCATCCAATAAATGTTCAGACTACCCTGAATCTGGGCCCGTGCAGGATGCTGCCGTAGTGGTTGAACCAGGCGCGTGCTACGGCGTCCGAGAAGGGGTAGTCGGCGCCGAGTTGGCGGGCCGCCGCCAACCCCGTGACCAGGCAGGTCTCCTGGCTGTTGACAAGGGTGTGTGCTCCGCAGTGCCAGGTGCGGCGCCGCCCCTGGATGAACCGGAATAGCGGCACCAGGAGTGCCACGTGGCGCACGTCGTGCACGACGTGCTGGAACCAGCGTTTGGCGATCACCTTCTCGTCGTCGATCGGGCTGATT
>CAYXKQ010000261.1:0-461 GCA_964465715.1 uncultured Chloroflexota bacterium | reverse complement strand
GTCCGAGTGGACGATCGCGTGATTGTGCAGTTCGCTTTCGTAGCGAATCGAAGAGAGGATGAAGCGCTCCAGCAAGGTCGGCCGGTCCAGGGCCATCAGCACCTGGTTTGCATTGCAGGCAAAAATCACATCGTCGAATGATTCACGGACCCCTGCCTCGTCCTCGACTACGACTCCGGACCGGTAGCGGTAGACCTTGCGCACCCCCCGGTTCAGACAGATCTTCTCGTCAAAGCCGGCCGCCATGTTCTGGTAGATCCGTCGGGTCCCGCCGTCCCAGGTCTGCATGGGGGTGGCCGCCTCGATGTCGAAGAATTCGAGATAGCGCGAGAACAGCGCGGCCGGCATGTCGAAAACGTTGGTCGCCATCAGGAAGTTGACGAACATCGGCTTGAGGATCTTGTACCTGAAGTCGCCGGAAAACCCGCCCAGGTTGAGCACCGTTCCCATGCTCAGGTAAT
>CAYXKQ010000260.1:0-2288 GCA_964465715.1 uncultured Chloroflexota bacterium | reverse complement strand
GTAAGCATGTTTCGTTTCATTGCCGAACGCTGACCCCAAACTTCTCCACCAGAAGCGAAACGGTGTCCGCAACGGCCCGGTCCACTTCCGCGTCCGTAAGTGTGCGCGAAATTGACTGAAAAATCAAGCCTAAACCAACGCTTCTTGCATTAGAGTTCAAACTCTTGCGGTCCTCGTAAACGTCAAAAACGATCACTTCGCGCAACAATTCGCCGGCCTCCGGGCGGATGGCGCCGAGCAGGTCGCCGACCTGCACCGCCGGCGGCGCAACCAGGGAGAGATCGCGGCGCACGGCCGGGAAGCGGGAAACCTCGGCCACCCGGGCCGCGCGGGATTCGAGCACCGCATCCAGGCGCAGCGCAAACAGTTGCGGCGCCGGCGCCCCGTCGGCGAGTTGGGGATGCAGCTCGCCCAGGCAGCCCACTTCCTCCTTGCCGCGAAGAATCCTGGCCGAACGTCCGGGACGCAGGGCGGGATGCCCTCCGGCCTGAAACTCAAACTCGCCTTCCGGGCCGCCCAGGGCCAGGACGGCCTCGACGTCGCCACGGGCATCGAAAAAGTCGGCGTCGCGGCGGCGCGCGCCCCACTGTTCCGGCATAGCGCCACCGGCCAGCAAGCCGGCCAGCCAGGTTTCCTCGCGGATGTCATCCGGAGTGCCGGAAAAGCAGACGCCGATTTCAAACAGGCGGGAGTCCGCCGTCCCCCGGTCCCGATTGGTCCGGTAGTTGCGCAGCAGCCCCGGCCACAGCGACCGGCGCAATACCGACAGTTCTCCGGACAGCGGGTTGGCCAACTCGAGCTCCTGGCCGCCGGAATGAAACGGCTTGTGCGATTCCTCGTCGAGGAAGCTGTAGTTCAGGCACTCGTGGTAGCCGCGATCGACCAGCAGCGACCGCGCCCGGTCGGGATCGACCTGCTGCTCGGTGGAGGCGGAGGGATGCGCGCTCCAGTTCGCCGGTGTTTCGGGAATGTTCTCGTAACCGTGAACGCGGGCGATTTCCTCCACCAGGTCCGCCTCGGCGGCCAGATCGAAGCGGAACGACGGCGGAGTCACCTGCCAGCCCGCTTCGTGTTCCTCCACGGTCAATGCCAGCCGCCGCAGCATGGCGGCCACCTCCTCGTCCGGCAGCGCCACTCCCAGCAGCGCGGCCAGCCGCTCGCGCCTCAGGCCGATCGGCTCGCGTTGCGGCAGGTCTTTCTCCGAGAGCGAATCGATCACCGGCCCCGGCTTCCCGCCCGCCGCCGCGACGATCAGTTCGGTCGCCCGCTCGATGGCCTCCACCTGTCCGGACGGATCCACGCCGCGTTCGAACCGCAGGGAAGCCTCCGTCTGCAGGCCCAGCCTCCGGGCCCTGCCGGCTACCGCGACGGGAGAGAAGAACGCGGACTCCAGCAATACGCCGGACGTCCCGTCGCCCACCGCGCTGCCGAGCCCGCCCATGATCCCGGCGGCGGCGACCGCCTGCTTCTCGTCGGCGATCACCAGGATGTCGGAATCCAGCTTTATCTTGGTGCCGTCCAGGAGAATCAGCGATTCGCCCGGCTCCGCCCAGCGCGCGCACAGGCCGCCGTTCAGGCGTTCAAGATCGTAGGCGTGCATCGGCTGGCCCAGTTCGAGCATGACGTAGTTGGTGACGTCCACCAGCAGGTGCTGCGGCCGCTCCCCGGCGGCGGCAAGGCGTTTTCTGATGAATTCGGGCGTTTCCGCCGCGGGATCGAGGCCTTCGATCACGCGGCCGGCAAAGCGCGGGCAGGCCTCCGGCGCGACCAGCTCCAGTTCTCTGCGTGCATCGGTCGCGGCGGGCGTCTCCGCCACTTCGTGTGCCGAAAGCGGCGCCGAAAACAGCGCCGAAACTTCGCGCGCGACCCCGCGGACCGAGAAGCAGTCGGCCCGGTTGGGCGTCAGCGCCAGTTCCAGCACGCCGGAACCGTCGGGCCCGGTAAGCAGGTCGTCGACTTCCACGCCGGCCATGGTGATCTGGTGCGCCAGGGCTTCGTCGTCGACTCCGGGGTCGCACCACTCGCGCAGCCATGCAATATCGATCCTCATGGCGCGAACTGTCCCAGGAACCGGATATCGTTCTCGAACAGGCGGCGGATGTCGCCGACGCCGTAGCGCAGCATGGCCATGCGCTCAACGCCCATGCCGAACGCATAGCCGGTATAGCGCTCGGGGTCCACCCCCCCGTGCCGCAACACCTCCGGGTGCACCATCCCGCAGCCCAGGATCTCCAGCCAGCCGCCGTCGCCCCAGCGCACGTCCATTTCGGCGGAAGGTTCGGTGAAGG
>CAYXKQ010000259.1:0-2299 GCA_964465715.1 uncultured Chloroflexota bacterium | reverse complement strand
GGCAAACCGTTCCTGGTCATCGCCAACACCGCCGATTCGGCGGTCAGCGCCTGGGGCAGGTTGCAGGCGATGTGTCGCTGGCCGCTGGTCGGGGTCAGTGCGGAACTTGAGTCCGAAGCGGTCGAATTGGAATCCGAACTAGGCTCGGAGCTGCTGTCCGAATTCGGCATCAAAGGAGCACTGATTCCGCAGCGGGTCCTGGCCGCGGCCGGCCGCGCCCTGAGAATCCGGACCTGTTACACCGCCAACCGGCGCGAGGCGCGCGCCTGGGCGGTCGGTCCGCGGGCCAGCGCGTACGAGTTGGCCGAGGCCGTGCACTCTGACGTGGCGCGAGGATTCATCCGGGCCGAGGTCATCGGAACGGCCGAACTGCTCGAACTGGGGTCGCTGGCCCGGGCCCGCGAGGCCGGCCGCCTGCGGCGCGAGGGACGCGACTACCGGCTGGCCGACGGTGATCTGGTGAACATACTCTTTTCCGGCTGACTACCCGCCGCGGTGGGCCCGGCCGACGATGTCGGAGAGTGATTCGACGCCGGCCTCGCCGCAGTACTTGCTGATGCCTTCGGCCAGTTGGGCGGCGCGGTCGGCGGCCACGAAATTTATCGTGCCCAGCTGGACGGCGGCCGCCCCGGCCAGGATGTACTCCAGGGCGTCCTCGAGTCCGGAGATTCCCCCGACGCCGACGATCGGAATGTCGACTTCGGGATAGACCTCATAGACGAAGCGGACTCCCAGCGGCCTGATCGCCGGGCCGGACAACCCGCCGAACTCCCCGCCCAGCAGCGGCTTGCAGCCGGCCAGGTCGATCTTCATTCCAAGCACGGTGTTCATGATCGTGAGCCCGTTGGCCCCGGCCGCCTGTGCGGCAACCGCCAGCGGACGCATGTCGGAGACGTTCGGCGAGAGCTTGGCCAGCAGCGGCAGCGAACAGTTGTCGCGGATGGTGGCGACGGCGCCTGACAATAGATCCGCATCGGTCGCAAATTCGAGCCCGTTGGCAACATTCGGACAGGAGAAGTTGGCCTCGATGGCATCCACCCCGGGGACGCCTTCCAGCATCCTGGCCAAGCTTGCAAATTCATCCAGCGAGTAACCGGCCAGGCTGACCACGACCGCCGGTCGCATCGCCCGCCAGCGTCGCTGATAGCTGCGCACGATGCCCTCCAGCCCGGGATTGGGCAACCCGATCGAGTTGAGCATCCCGGAAGGGGTCTCGACGGTGCGCGGGGTGGCGTTGCCCGAGCGAGGATTCAGGGTCGCGGTCTTGGTTACCACCGCCCCGATGGCGGACAGATCGCTCACCTTGGCCAGCTCATCGGCGAACCCGGCGGTTCCCGAAGCGGTCATCACCGGGTTGGATATCTGCAACGGCCGATCACCCGAGCAAATGCGGGCAGGGAGTCCGGGAGCGGCGCTTGGCAAGCATTACCTCCCCTGCGGGCGCGTTGTTGCAATTGCATCCTGCCGAGTCAATCGCAAGCTTACGCCAATGTCTCACTGGAAGGGCGGGAATGCCAAATTTGTAATAACAAATCTTGGTTTTGCGCCCACGGTGATAACATCGATTTGATACCTGCGGCCGCTGGCGCAAATCTGTAATTCGGTGTGGCGCTCGGCATTCTGGAAGCGATTGTTCATTGGCAACAAAAATTGCGGTCGCCAATCAAAAAGGTGGGGTCGGCAAGACCACCACGACCGCCAATTTGGGCGTTGCCATGGCCCGCGACGAAAAGCGGGTGCTGCTGGTTGACATGGACCCGCAGTCGAACCTTACGGCCGCCTTCGGACTGGAACGCGATCTTACCGAGACTCTGACCCAGGCCCTCATCGACCGCGACCGCGAACTCCCGATCCTGCGAGTCGCGGACGCGTCCGGCATCGAGGTAGATATCGTCCCGGCCAGCCTCGACATGACGACCGTCGAGACCGCCCTGGCTTCGCGGATTGGGCGTGAGATGCGGCTGCGCGACAAGCTGCGCACGGTCGAGGAAGCCTACGATTTCATCCTGATCGACACCCCGCCATCACTGGGGTTGCTTACGGTCAACTCGCTGGTTGCGGCCGAGTACGTGGTCGTCCCCACCGAGGCCCGGTTCTTCTCGCTGCAGGGCCTGGAGATGCTCAAGGAGAGCATCAACGAAGTCCTTTACATAAATCCGAATCTAAGAATCCTGGGAATCCTGCTGTCCAAATTGGACCGCCGGTTGCGCGAGGAAAAAACGGTCGCCAAATTCATCCGCGAGGAATGGGGCGAGACCGCGTTTTCGGCGTACATACCCACCAACAGCAAGATCCTGGA
>CAYXKQ010000258.1:0-2330 GCA_964465715.1 uncultured Chloroflexota bacterium | reverse complement strand
CCGGGGCGCACATTGAGCACCAGGTGCGGTTTGTCGCCGGTGGATTGTTCCTCCGGCATCAGGCTGTGCAGGGTTTCCTCGGCGGCCGAACGCAACCGGTCGGCCGCTTCCCGGTCCCAGCCGGAACGGTCCGCGGCGGCCCGGACGAACCCGTCGACCTCGGCGAATGCGGCCCGGCCCAGGTCGGTTCTGAGCCGGGACGGCCGGCGCGGGTTGGTCGCATCCAGGAACAGCGTCAGGGCGACCGCGGTCAGCGCCCCGACGAGCATGCCGTTATCCAGCAGCGGCCCCCAGGTCCCGCCGACCAGCTCGGTGAAAACGCTCTGCTGCTCGATCCCCGCACCGAGCGCGAAGGAAATTCCAACGACGACCATTTTGGGAAAGTCCAGGCCGTCCCGGGCGATGGTGCGCAGGCCCTCTGCGAACAGCAGCGCGGTGGCGGTGAGTATGTAGGCTCCCAGTACCGCGCTGGGTATGGCCAGTAGCAACGATGTCAGCTTGGGCAGGAAGGCCAGGGCGACCAGAAACGCGCCCACCATGAAACCGACGTTGCGGGATGCGACCCCGGTCAGATTCATTAGCGCCACGCTGGTCGCCGAATAGACCGTGGTCGGCGGGGTTCCGGCCAGTCCGGAGAGGAGGACCCCCAGGCCGTTGACGTTGAGCGAACCCTGCACGGACCGGAAATCAGTTGCCCGCAAGCCGCGCCGCGACACCTGCTGGGCGGCGATGCTGTCGCCGATGTTCTTGACCGCACCGACCAGCGTGATCACCACAAATACCGGCAGCAAGGCCAGGAACTGGGCGTCGGGGGAAAGGTCGAATCCGGCCAGCCCGGCGCCCGGGACACCGATCCAGGCCGCATCCACCAACGGATCCAAATCGTAGGCGCCAAATCCGGCGGCAACGGCGCAGCCGGCGGCGATGCCGATCAGCGGCGACCAGAGGCGCAGTACGCCGCCGGCCCGCAGCGCCAGGGCGATGATCACGGCCAGGGTCACCAGTGCGATTACCGGGGCCGCAGCATCCGGGGCATCTCCCTGGACGCGCCGCATCTGGCCGACTGCGATGGGCAGGATCGCCACCGCGATCAACATCAGCGCGGTCCCGGAAACAACCGGCGTGATGATCCGCCGCAGGGCCGGCAGCCAGTTGGCCAGGGCCAGGTAAAACAGCGATGAGACGACCACCAGACTGGCCAGCAGAGCCGGTCCGCCGACCTTGAGGGCGAGGACTGAAACGGCCACGAAATTCGGCGTGGTGCCCATGATCAGGATGTGGCCGGCGCCGAACCGCCCGAACCGGACCGCCTGCAGGGCGGTCAGGACGCCGGCGATCACAAGCGCGGCAAAAACCGCCCACGCTAGGTAGGCGCCATCCTGCCCGCCAGCCCGGGCGGTTATGGTGACCACCAGGATTAGTGGGGCCACGGCGAAGATGGCCCCTTGCAGGCCGACTCCGGCGGCTGTCGGCAGCGGGCAACGCTCGTCGGACCCGAAGCGTATCGGCGCGCTCACGCTCTCAGGCCCAGGCCCTGCCGACGGCGTCGCGGGCCGCCGCGACCCGGTGCGACCCCATGCCGTCACACCGATCCGAACTGCCGTTTGGCGTTATCCGGTCGCCGGGTGGAGCCGCGCAACCAGCCGATTTCGTAGCTGAGCAGCTTGGCGCTGATGAAGGTAACGATCGCAATGATGACAAAACGCGTAAATGAGAGGGCGGCGGCGAACCCCATTTTCAATGCCAGGAACGCTTCCTGGTTGATCGGCATCGCGATGGTGATCGTCGATCCGACCGGTCCGCCGCAGATCCGGGTGACATCGTTTCAGGCCATCAGGAACATCTTGGTGAACATCTTCGCGAGCCTTCCGGCCCCGCCAAACTCGGCTGCCTCGTAAAAGTGCGGCGGAATCGACTGCACCCTGGCCAGGTTAAGGACCATGTTGAAGCCCGCATTCTTGAGGGCGCTCATCGGCAGGATCGCCAGCAACACCGTTTCGGGCCCGCGCGACCATTTCGATACGCGCAGCCCGAGTGCTCGGAGCATTTGGTTAAACAACTCGAACCGGAGCTCGTACATCCGTCCGAACTTCCTCACCACCTGCACCCGGGGCCGGGGGATCCGCCAACGGTGGTGGTGCGAGCACCCCGACCCGCGAGACTGCTGATTTCACAGACGCCCCAATTTCTGGTCCCGCCAATCCCCTGATGAGGTACGGTATTACCTGAAACCGAAAACCGAGTCAGGTCCGCAGCCGACTCCGCGAAGGTGTCAATGTGACCAGTCATAAACGACGGTCGACCCGTTTCCTGGGTTTGACCCTGGGCGC
>CAYXKQ010000257.1:0-2350 GCA_964465715.1 uncultured Chloroflexota bacterium | reverse complement strand
AGGCGCTCAGCGCGGCGGACGAATCCTTCGCCGATTCCGCCGGGATTCGATCCAGGCGCCGGCCCCGGCCGCCCCGGCCCCCAGGACAAGCACGGAGGGCAGCGGGGTCGGAATCGCGGTCAGCAACCCCACCAGAATTCCCTTCCCGGCCGCAAGCAGACGGTCGTCGCCCGGCGACCCCCGATGCTGAATCAGGGTGGTGGCGATTCCCAGTACGATGCCGACCGGAATCGAGATCGCCCACCCTGCCCCCAGAGTCGCGGCGGTTGCGCCAAAGAGCATTAAGTCAACCGCAATCACGCCCGTGGCTGCGGCGGGATGAAGCCCAATCAAGCCCAGCAGCGAACTGTCCCTGGTGCTTACCATCCCTGGTGGCTCCTCTCCTGGCGCGCGGCCTGATTCCCAAGGCCGCCAATCCGCATCCGGTCGGGTCGCAATCCGGACGGGCCTCCGATGCGGAGAATAGCCGTCGGCAATCCGTGCGATTGCCCACCCGGATTGGACCCATCCTGAATCGGAGTTTCCCCGGCCATGCCTGAGAACGCAACCCCCGGCACCGCCCAGCGGCCCAACATCATCCTGATCATGGCCGACGACATGGGTTACTCGGACATCGGCTGCTTCGGCTCCGAAATCGCCACCCCCAACCTGGACTCGCTGGCCGCCGGAGGCATGCGCTTCTCGCAGTTTTACAACTACGCCCGCTGCTGCCCGACCCGGGCCGCCCTGCTGACCGGGCTGGCCCCGCACGAGGCCGGCATCGGTCACATGTCCATCGCGCTGGGGCCGCCTCAGTACCAGGGGTACCTGAACCGAAGCTGCGTGACCCTGGCCGAGGCCCTGAAGCCGGCCGGGTACTCGACGTACATGGCCGGCAAGTGGCACGTCGGCGGGGACTATCCCTGTAGCACCTGGCGCGACGTGATCCCCAACATCGGCGACGACGGCCACCCCACGCCCAGGCAGCGCGGCTTTGACCGCTTCTACGGGATCCTGGCCGGTTCGGGCAATTTCTTCGATCCACATTCCCTGATGCGCGACGACGAAATCTGCGAAATCGATTACCCCGGCTACTACTTCACCGACGCCATCGCCGAAAACGCGGCCGCGTTCGTGAGCGAACACTCCGGCGACAACCCGTACCTGCTGTACGCCAGCTTCACCGCCCCGCACTGGCCGCTGCACGCGCTCGAAGAAGACATCGCCCGCTATCGGGGCCGCTACCGCATCGGCTGGGACGAGCTGCGCAGGCGGCGCCACGAAGAACTCAACGGGCTGGGGGTCCTCTCTGAGACCTGGGACATCAGCCCGCGCGACCCCAGGGCCCCGGCCTGGGAGGACGTGCCCGACAAGGACTGGGAGGATGCGCGGATGGCCGTGTACGCGGCCCAGGTCGACCGCTTGGACCAGGGCATCGGAAAGATCCTGGACGCGGTGCGCGCGTCGGGCCAGTGGGACAACACCCTGATCATGTTCCTTTCCGACAACGGCGGCTGCGCCGAGATGCTGCGCGAAGACGGAATACCCGAAACCGCCCCGGCCCGCACCCGCGACGGACGCGCGGTCAAGTCGGGCAACGTCCCCGGACTCATGCCTGGCCCGGAGACCACCTACATGAGCTACGACCTGCCCTGGGCGAACGCTTCCTGCGCCCCGTTCCGGCTCTACAAGCACTACACCCACGAAGGCGGGATCGCCACCCCGTTCGTGGTCCACTGGCCCGACGTGATCGAGCCCGGTTCGATCGGCCACCAGCCGGCCTGGATCGGCGACTTCATGCCGACGTTCCTGGCCGCGGCCGGCCAGGAATACCCGAGCGAATACAACGGGAACCCCATCACGCCGGTACGCGGGGAGAGTTTCCTGCCGGCGCTTTCGGGGCGGTCGATCGGCCGCTCACGGCCGATCATCATCGAGCACGAGAACAACTGCGCGGTGCGCGACGGGGACTGGAAGCTGGTCAACCGCCATCCCGGCCAGTGGGAGCTATACGACATGGCCGCCGACCGCACCGAACTCAGCGACCTCGCGGCGGCCAACCCGGCGGTGGCCGACCGCCTGAAGCGCACGTACTCGGAGTGGGCGCTGGAGGTCGGGGTCGGCGATTACGACGCGCTGATCGCCTCGCCGCAGGCGGCCCGCTTCCGCCGCTGGACCGAGGACCAGGACTGATCCGGCATGTCCGATTTTGATCCCGCCCGGGTACGCGCGTTAACGTTCGATGTTTTCGGGACGGTGGTCGACTGGCGGACCTCGGTCGCCGAGGCCGGTCGCCAGCTGGCCCGCCGCCACGGCATCGAGCTTGACGCGAACGCGTTTGCCGAAAAGTGGCGCTCTGGTTATTCGGGCA
>CAYXKQ010000256.1:0-2363 GCA_964465715.1 uncultured Chloroflexota bacterium | reverse complement strand
ATTCCAACGTCGCAGGCCGAAGTCGGCGTGCTGGCGCAGATGGCGCGGGAGCATGGAATTGAGCCGATCTGCTGACGACCTGAGGGATCCGCCGGGTACTCGAACCGGCCGGATCCGCGCGCCCGGACCTGGGTTGGCGGGTTACCGAGTTTCTTGTTCGGCCCCGCGGCGTCGGATCGCGCGCAACCACGCCTTCGAACTGGACCAGAGACGCGCCAGGAGCAGGATAAGCAGCGCGGTGATCACGATCGCGCCGCCGGCCGAGTAGTCCCCGTAAAACGCGATCGTCAGGCCAGCCCCGGCGCTTAGCAGGCCAGTGGCGACCGCGATTCCCATGGCCATCCGAAGGCCGCGGGCCGTATGCAGGCCGGTCAATACCGGAATTACCAACAACGCCCCGATCAACAGGACGCCAACGACCCGCATCGACAACGTGATGGTCGCTCCGGTCAGCACCGCGAGCGCCAGATTCAGCCACTCGGTGCGCACGCCGCTGACTTTGGCCAGTTCCTCGTCGAACGCCAGTTGCGCCAAATCCACATAGAAGACGGCCACGAAAATCACGACCCCCACCGTCAGACCCACCAGCAGCCAAAGGTCCAGCGGTGACACGCTCAGGATTGAACCAAACAGGAATGCAAACAGGTCCACGTTGAATCCGCCTTCCGCGCTAATCACAACGATCGCGAATGACAGCGAACCGTAGAGCACCACCGCCAGGGCCGCATCCCCCGGCAGCCGTCCGCGGGCGCGCAATTGTTCGACCGCGACTGCGCCAAGAACCGCCGCCGCCAACGCCGTCAGCGCGGGAAGGAATTGCGAGGCCATTCCGATCGCGACCCCCATCAATGCCACATGCGCCAGCGTGTCGGCGATAAGCGAGTAGCGCCGCAGAACGACAAATGTGCCGAGTATGGGCGCAAGGACGCCCACCAGCGCACCGCCCGCAAGGGCGCGCAGCATGAATTCGTACTGGAATATGGCCGGCACGGTTACCTGTGCCGCTGAAGGACGCTTTCGAACTCGTGGCGCTCATCGTGGATAAGGACATCCACCGGGACGCCGTAGAGCGTCGAGAGCTCATCCCGAGTCAGGTCGTGCGGTGGGCCGTGCCGGACCAGCTTGCAGTTCAAACATGCCACTGTGGTGGCCTCGCGCAACATCGCGCCGATATCGTGCGAGACGATTACGATCGTCATACCCCGTTCACGATTCAAATCGCGCAGGACCGCATACAACCGCTCCTCGCCGGCAACGTCGACTCCGGCTGCGGGTTCGTCCAGTACGAGTAGCTCTGGATCCCGGACCAGCGCGCGGGCCAGAAGCACCCGCTGTTGCTGGCCAACGGAAAGTTCCGACAGGCGCCGCGACCTGAGTGACGTCATGCCCACCACTTCCAGCGCCGCCATGACGTCCGCCCGTTCGGAACGGGCGAACACCGCCAGGGGCGAAAAGCGGCGCCTAGCGCCGTTGGCCACGATCTCGGACACCGTTGCTGGAAAGTCTCGCCAGGCGCCGGAACCGACCTGAGGCATGTAGCCCACCCGGCCCCAGTCCTCAAAACCGTCCGTTTCGCGCCCGAACAGGCGCGCTTGGCCCGAATCCGGCCGCAGCAACCCGAGCGCCAATTTGATCAGGGTGCTCTTGCCGCTGCCGTTCGGGCCCAGGATGGCCGCCAGCTCGCCGCGGCCAACTTCCAGCGAAACATCTTCGACCGCGGGGATCGCGTCATAGGCGAAATTGACGCGATCCCATTCGACTGCGCCGGGCAAGCCGGACGCGGTCACGCGCAGTCCAGCGCCAGGACCAGGTTGGCCAGGTTGTCGCGCATCAATCCGAAGTAGTCATCGTGGGCTTCCAATTCAGCCTGGGTAACGCTTTCGATTGCGTGTATGGCAATCAACTCGATGTCGTGCTCGCGGGCAAGCGCTTGAGTGAGCTGATCGCTGAGCACCGGCTCAACCATCACGTATTCCAATCCCAGATCGGCAATCTGGTCCGAGATTTCCGCCAATTCTCGCGGTGAGGGTTCGATTTCCGGCGAGAGTCCGGCGACCGGAATCTGTTCGAGTCCATAACGCTCGGCCAGGTATCCGTAGGCGGCGTGCGAGGTGACGAAGTGGTCGTGGCGGCAAACGGCCAGGCCATCTTCAATTTCGTGGTCGAGTTCATCAAGTTCACCCGCGAGGGCAGCCGCATTGGCTTGGTAGGCGGCGGCGTTGCCGGGGTCGATGCTGATTAACGCATCGCGAATTCGCTCGACCTGAACAACGGCCAATACCGGGTCAAGCCACTGGTGTGGATCGAGTTCGCCGTGGTCGTGGGCGTGATCGTCGTCATCGTGGGCGTGGTCGTCCTCGTCC
>CAYXKQ010000255.1:0-2363 GCA_964465715.1 uncultured Chloroflexota bacterium | reverse complement strand
TTAATAACCACGATCCTTAGCGATGCAATGAAGTTCGAGTTCCTCCCGCGGGATTCTGTTTTGCGTTCCGGCATGATCGTGGCGTCTATTACAAGCGCCTGCCGGGCGAATTTTCACCCCAGCGACGAGATGCGCTGGAACCTTGCATGGATATTCTGTGATCAAGACCGTAGGATGCAGGCGAGGAAGAAATCCCTCGTCGTTGGCCTGGGATAAGCCGCGCGTTCGACACCGCGTACCGCACAAACTGGGACGACATGTCAGATTGGCTGCGCACGCGCCGGCGGGCGCGCGAATCGTCAAAACTCGGTGATTAGCCCCTGCCCATTTAGGTTCGCCGCCGGCCACCGCTGACGACGCTGGGGCGCGACATGCGGGATTGAAGCCGGCGGGCGCGCAGGACTCGCGACGCGCAGGCGTCACATGCGAACCCGGAATTTAGCCGCTCGCAAGCCCCTCATCGACGGATGGGAAGCCGAACCCGGATCTGCCTTCGCGGCAAGCGGTCCGGCGTACCGGCCGGTGGACCTTTCACGCGCAAATTTTGGTTCCGCGAAAACCGGCTTCGCGATTTTCGACCGACCAATCCGGCCGGCGGCGGCGATTCAGACCGCGCCGACCCCCCAACAGCGCGCGAACGGCAACGGAGCGCTCCGGTGCCTGGCCAGCGCGGTCGCGGCCCGGAACCGGGCCCGCGTGGGCAACGACCAAGGCCGAACCGGCGAACCCGGGCGGGACCGCCAGGCTCCGGCTCCGTGCGGCAAAATCCCTCATGCAGGAAACCAGGAAAGGCCACCTGGTCCGGGACGCCAGTCAGAGCGGGCGACGCCCGCAGCCTCGCCCGGTACCGAATCGGCGCCCCGCGGACGCGGGCAGCCGGCACGCCTTCGCAAGAGTCCTTTCCCGGCGATCGCTGCTCCTGGGTGCGGCGGCATCGATCGCGGGCTGCAGCGTCTCGGATGACGAACAGGCCGGCGATCTTGGACCGAATGCGGCCGCGCCGCCCGTTCGGCCGACGGCCGAACCTCCCGCGCCGGTCGCGACCGCGGCGCCATCGCCTTCTCTGACCGCGGCTACACCGCCGGTTCCGACGGTCAACCCGGATGCGCCGAGGCCCAGCATCGTCCTGGTGATGTCCGACGACCAGGGCTGGCATGAAACCGGGTACAACGGGCACCCATATGTGCAGACTCCGGTGCTGGACGACATGGCCGCAACCGGCCTGCGCCTGGACTACTTCTATTCGGCCGCCCCGCTCTGCTCGCCGACCCGGGTCAGCGCCCTGGCCGGCCGCCACCCCTACCGCAGCGGAACTTTCAGCGCGAGCTGGTCGATCCGCCCTGAGGAGATCACGATCGCCCGGATCCTCAAGGACGCCGGCTACGTCTGCGGCCACTTCGGCAAGTGGCACGTAGGTCCGGTCAAGGCCGATTCGCCCACCAGCCCGGGCGCGATGGGTTTTGACGAATGGCTCTCGCACGACATCTACTTCGAATTCGACCCCATGCTCTCCCGCAACGGCGGACCGCCCCAAAAATACGAAGGCGAAGGGTCGAAGGTCGTAACCGACGCCGCGCGCGAATTCATCTCCGCCGCCACCGCCGCCGGCAAGCCGTTCCTGGCGGTGGTCTGGTACGCGTCGCCGCACTGGCCGTATTCGGGGCTGCCCGAAGACCTGGCGCATTACTCCGATCTGCCCGACGATCTTCAGGACTCCTACGAATGGCTGCCCTCGCCGACCGAGGACGAATGGACCTGGATCCCGAAGCAGGAAGCCCTCCAGGCCCGCTACGCCGAGATAACGGCCATGGACAGGGGCATCGGACAGTTGCGCGATCACCTCGATGCCGCCGGGGTGCGCGGGGACACCCTGCTCTGGTTCAACGGCGACAACGGGGCCTCGCGCGACGGGCGCCACAAGTCGCCGCTGCGCGCGGCCAAGTGGGAGCTTTACGAGGGCGGGATCCGCGTTCCCGCACTGATCGAGTGGCCGGACCGCATCGACGCAGCCCGGTCCAGCCCGGTCCCGGCCGTCACCAGCGACATCCTGCCCACCATCTGCGATCTCGCCGGCCGGCCGCTGCCGCAGCGCCCGCTGGACGGGATCAGCCTGGTGCCGTTGCTTGAAGGCGACATGGCCGAGCGGGGCGCGCCGATCTGCTTCTGGGCCGACGACGCGGACCGGTTCCGGACCGCCGAGCCGTATCTGGGATTGCTCGAGCAGCGCGGCACGACGCCGCTCCATCTTTCCGTCCGGGGCCGCTTCACGCGCCAATTCCAAAACTTCCACCAGCCCGCTGACCTGGATCTTGCCGGCCCGCGCGCGATCCGCGACGAAAGACTCAAGCTCGTCCTCGAAGGGC
>CAYXKQ010000254.1:0-2369 GCA_964465715.1 uncultured Chloroflexota bacterium | reverse complement strand
CTGGATCGAATCCCGGCGGAATCGGCGAAGGATTCGTCCGCCGCGCTGAGCGCCTGCGAGATAGTGCGCCGGGAAGGTGTTCGCGGGCGTTGGCGAACGGCGGCCGCGAAGCCCGCCGAATTCGCTACTGATCTCCATGGGCGGGCGCCTAGAGCCATTCGCGATAGCGTGCCGCCCGCGGCAGGGCGATTAGCTCGTCCCAGTTGCTGACCCCAACCTCGCCGGCCCACTCTTCGTAGGCGGCGATCAACCGATCCCGCCGGCCGGGGTAAGCGGCGGCCAGGTCGCGCAGCTCGGTGCGATCCTGACCCAGATCGTAGAGCTCCCATCCGCGACCGTGGCGGGCCACCAGTTTCCAGCGGCCGTCGCGGACCGCGCGGTTGTCCTCGTGTTCCCAGAAGATCGGGCGCTGCCGCCCGATCGGCAGTCCGGAAAGCGCCGGCAGGAAGCTCTCGCCGCGCAGGGGCTTTATGGCTTCTCCGTTGTATTCGGTCGGGTAATCGGTGCCGGCCGCGGCCAGGAACGTCGGCATGAAGTCGCCGACCCAGGCCGGTTGGTGGCCGACTGAATTGGCTTTTATGACCGCCGGCCAGTGGGCCACCAATGGGGTGGAAATCCCGCCCTCGTGCGCGTAGTGCTTGTAGTACCGGAATGGCGAGCAGGAGGCATTGGCCCAGGGCCGGTCGTAGCTCAGCCAGGTCGTCTCCGGCCCAGGCGCCACTAAGCGGTGGTTGCCGACCTGGATGCTGGCCCCTTCGCGGGTGCGGCGCGGGGCGGCGTCGGGAATACCGTCCTCTTTCAGAAACTCGGCGCAACCGCCGTTGTCGGACAGGAACACGATCAGGGTGTTGTCCCACTGGCCCGACGCACGCACTGCTTCCAGGATCCTTCCGATTCCCTGGTCCATGCGGTCGACCTGGGCCGCGTAGACGGCCATGCGCAAGTCCTCCCAGTCCTTATCGGGCGCATCTTCCCAGGCCGGGGCCTCGGGATCGCGTGGGGAGATGTCCCAGGTCTCGGACAGGATCCCCATCCCGTTGAGCTCCTCGTGGCGCCGCCTGCGCAGCTCGTCCCAGCCGATCCGGTAGCGGCCGCGGTAGCGCGCAATGTCTTCTTCCAGTGCGTGCAGCGGCCAGTGCGGAGCGGTGAACGGAACGTAGAGGAAATAGGGGTTTGGGCCGGAATGCTCGTTGATGTAGGCGGCCGCGTTGCCGGCGATGGCATCGGTCAGGTAGTAGTCGCCGTATTCGATCTCGCAGAGCTCGTCGTCGCGCATCAGGGTGTGCGGGTCGAAGTAGTTCCCGGCGCCGGTCATGATCCCGTAGAAGCGGTCGAAACCGCGCTGCCGCGGAGTCGGAAAGCCCTCCTCGCCGATACGTGAAACTTGGCGCCAGGATCGCATCGGGAAATCCCCGCCGACGTGCCACTTGCCGGACATGTAAGTGGAATACCCGGCCGGCTTCAGCGCCTCGGCAAGGGTCACGCAGCTGCGGTTCAGATGGCCCTGGTAGGAAGACGGCCCCAGGTCGATCGCCATGTGCCCGATCCCGGTCTCGTGCGGGTAGAGGCCGGTCAGCAGGGCGGCCCGGGTCGGGCAGCAGCGGGCGTAGTTGTAAAACTGCGAGAAGCGCATGCCTCCGGCGGCCAGCGAGTCCAGGTTGGGGGTGGCGATTTCGGAGCCGAAGCAGCCGATGTCCGAGTAACCCATGTCGTCGGCCATGATCAGGACGATGTTGGGCCGGGCGGCTGTTCCAGGCATTCGATCGTCGGATCCAGCCCCTGGCACGTTTGCGGTTGCAGCCATGCGATCGGGTCCGTAATCTGCGGGGGTTACTGGTCGTTTCGCAAGTCGGCGGCGCGACGACGACGCTCGGCGTCATCTTCCCGCCAGCCGCGGAATCGCCCGGCCTGCGGCAAGCCAATCAACTCGTCCCACTCGCGAATACCCAATTCGTGGGACCAATCAGTGTGCCAGGCGATCAGTCGATCGCATACCTTGGGGTGCTTGCCGGCGACGTCGCGTAATTCAGTGCGATCGGCCGCCATGTCGTACAGCTCCCAGCCGCCGGGATGCCGGCTCACCAGCTTCCAGCGCCCGTCGCGCACCGCGCGGTTCGACTCGTGTTCGAAGAAGATCGGGCGCTGCCGCCCGATCGATCTGCCCGACAGCGCCGGCAGAAAGCTCTCCCCGCGGACCGGGGTGATCGAGTTCCCGTTGTACTCGCCCGGGTACAGTTGGCCGGCCGCTTCCAGGAAGGTCGGCATGAAGTCGCCGACCCAGGCCGGCTGGTGGTCGATCGTGCCCGGCTTGATTACCGCCGGCCAGTGGGCGATGAACGGGGTGGAGATACCGCCCTCGTGGACGTAGT
>CAYXKQ010000253.1:0-2371 GCA_964465715.1 uncultured Chloroflexota bacterium | reverse complement strand
CCCGCGCTTTGACCGGACCTCACCGTTCCAGCATCTGCCCTTCCAGTACTCGCTACACCTGTGGGAGGGCGAAGGCGAACTGCGTCACTTTGAGTACCTGGCCCCGGCCGCCGCCGATCCGCGCCTTGGTCTGGCGCGGCATCTCGTCGAATCCATGGCCAATTTCCCGAACGGTCCGATCCTCGCCTACAACGCCAGCTTCGAGCGTGGTTGCGTGGAGTCGCTGATTCGTTGGGCCGGGGCAGACCACGCCGGTCTGGCCCGGTCGCTGATCCAAGTTCGCGATCGCATCCAAGACCTCCTGCCCGTCGTTTCGGCGAACGTCATCGCGGCCGGGTTCAAAGGTTCCTACTCGATGAAAGCGGTCGCCCCGGCGGTGCTGGGCGAAGGGAGCGGCTACGGTGACGCCGAAATCTCCGACGGCCTGGCCGCTCAGCGCGCGTTCGAGGAACTGGCCGCCGGCCGGGTCCCGGACGAGCAGGCCGGGCAGGTGCGGCGCTCGCTGCTTGCCTATTGCAGACTGGACACGCTTAATCTGCACCGGGTGCACCGCGCCCTGATGGACCCGCAGAAACTTGCGCTCTCCCTGGCCGTCCAGCCGGCGAAGGAGTGACCGGGACGGAAGGTCAGCCCTGGGGTTGCAGCCCGTAGCGCTCGCTGACCAGGGTGGCCAGATTGTGGGCCAGCAGCTCGTTGGTGAGCGGGCCGATTCCGCCCGGGACGGGCGTGATGGCCGCCGCCACCTTGCTCACGTCGTCAAAATCCACGTCGCCGCGGACCTCTGAGCCAACGAAGCTGAAGCCGGCGTCCAGCACCACCGCCCCGGGCCGGACCAGGTCGGCGGTGATCATGCCCGGCCTGCCGGTGGCCGTGACCAGGATGTCGGCCGACCGGGCAATCTGGCGGAGCTGTTCGGGCGTCGTCTTCGAGTGGCAGTAGGTGAGCGTGGCGTCGCGCTGCAGCAGCAGCCATCCGGCCGGCCGGCCGACGTTGCCGCTGCGCCCGATGACGACCACCCGCCGGCCGGAGATTGGAATCTTGTTGTGGTCCAGCATCCGCAGGATCGCCCCGGCCGTGGGTGGAGCCAGTTCGCTGTAGCCGAGCGCCAGGTCCATGATGCGACGCGGGGAAATGCACTCAAGGTCCAGGTGGCTCTGCACCGCCGCCACGTAGGGCAGGTTGCGCGGCCCGCTGAAATCGACGGTGAAGGACTGGGGGAGCGGCTTCAAGATGATGACCCCGTGCAGACTCGGATTCGATTGCAGTTCGCTCAGATCGTGGTAGAACTCGGCCGCGTCGGTATCGGCCGGGTAGTTGCGCGCCTGCACCGGGATCTGGTAGCGGCCGAACGTGCGCTCGATGCTGCGCATGTAGGTGGCGGTGGAAGGATCGTCCCCCACCGATAGTGCCGATATCTCCATATCGCCGTGGTCCCAGCGCACCCGGTCGAAAAACGTCCGCAGGTCCTGGCGCAATGCGCGCGCCGGCCCGCGACCTGTCAATTCAAGGTGATCGGCCAATTGCCCCTCCGCTCGCTAACCAATTGTCCCCGCCTTCAGCTGCCGGCGCGCCGCTTGGGCAAGGTCCTGCCAGCGTCGCCGGTCCGCGTCCTCGGGACAAGATCGCAGGTTCAATTCGAGGTTTGCCAGGGCGATCCCGGCCGCCGATCGAGCCAGCAGCGCCCCGCCCTCGGCATCGCTCGCCAGACGCGGATTGCCGATCTCGGCGACCGTCCGACCGGCCTCAATCACCGCTTGCGCCGCCTCCAGAATCGACACCGAAGTTGCCGACGCCGCCTTGGCGGCATGTTGGATCGCGCGCCGGCGCAGCTCCTTCTGGTCGGCATCCGAACGCGGCATTCTGATTGCCCGGCGATAGCTCATGTAGGCGTTGGAATCGGCATCCACGGCCGCGACGGCGTCGGCCTGGGCGCTGCGACACACCGCGCGCGCGGATTCGATCCGGTCCCGTCCTGGAGCATCCAGCGAATCCGGATTCGCATAGTGCGAGGCCATCTGCACAAGTGCCGCCCCCATTGCAACCGCCGCCGCCGCGGCGGCCCCGCCGCCCGGGGCCGGGGCGTGCGCGGCCAGGGCATCGGCAAATGCCCCGATCCGCGGGCCCTGCACTTCTGGAATATCTGGGTTCACTGATCCTCAACCTGGCCCGGCTCCGGTCGGGACCGGTCCCGCGATTTCATCCAATATTGAGTTTGATGCAAATTGCCCGGGAAATTGCCTGCGTGCCGCCGAATACCGCCGAGCCCCCGCTGGTCGCCATCGTCGGGCCGACCGCCAGCGGCAAGACCGCGCTGGCGGTCGAGATCTGCCGGGAGATTGGCGGTGCGGTGATCTCGGCCGATTCGCGCCAG
>CAYXKQ010000252.1:0-2393 GCA_964465715.1 uncultured Chloroflexota bacterium | reverse complement strand
GGAACCGTTCGACATACCGACTTCGGCCGGCGTCCCGCGGGCGGTGCGTGACCAGGTCATTGCGATCCCGGTCAATGACGAAGCGTTGCTCGCCGACACGCTCGCATCGCGCGATGACATCGCCGGCGTAATCCTGGAACCCTCGGGCGGAAGCTGGGGCTGGCGACCGACGGAGCTGGGGTGGGTGCGCCGGCTGCGTGAATTGACTGCGGAACACGATATCCCGCTTATCTTCGACGAGGTGATCACCGGTTTCCGTTTCGGCCCCGGCGGTTACCAGGGCGAGTTCGGCATCACCCCCGATCTGACTACGATGGCCAAAATCATGGCCGGCGGTCTACCTGGCGCTGCGGTGGCCGGACAGGCCCGGTTCCTGGAGCGGCTGGAATACCGCGGCGATTCACTGTGGGACCGCGGGCAGCGGATCGCCCACCCGGGCACTTACAACGGTAATCCGCTGTCGGCGACCGCCGGCGCCGCGGTGCTCAAGTACATCGCCGACGGCAAGGCTCACGCCAAGGTCAACCGGCTGGGCGACCGCCTGCGCCAGGGCATCGACGCCGCCTTCGCCGAGGCCGGCGTCCCGGGCGGATCCTACGGGTCGCACTCCTTCTTCCACATCACCTTCAACGGCGAGTATGGTTCGGCCGGGTCCGGGCCCGGCAAGCTGTTCGGGTGCCTGATGCTGGAGAACGGCGTGCATCTCGGCTCGCATGGCGGCATGCTGTCGGCGGCTCTCGACGATGCCGATATCGACGCGACCGTTGAAGCAGTCCGTGCCAGCCTGGAAGGGCTGAAAGGGGCCGGCCAGCTCGCGTAGGGGCCGGCGCCGGGCGCTAGGTCTGCAGGTCGATCGACTGTTCGTGGGCTGCCCTGATGGCGCGCCCGAAGAGTCCGCGAATCCCGCCTTCTTCGAATACCTGCAGGGCCCGGGCGGTGGTCCCGCCGGGTGAGGTCACCTGCGATTTGAGCACTGCCGGATGCGCCCCGGTCGCATCGGCCAGCGCCATCGAGCCGGCGATTGTTTCCATCGCCATCTTCTGGGCCACGTCGCGCGGCAGGCCGAGGAACACCCCGGCGTCGGTCCACGATTCCAGCAGTAGGAAAGCGTAGGCCGGACCACTGGCGCTGACCGCAGTGGCGATGTCGATGTGGTGCTCATCGGCGGTGTAGAGCTCCGATCCGAGCCCGTCCAGGATTTCGCGAACCCGCGAAAGACTGGATTCGGATACCGCCTCCGAAGCCGTCCATACGGTGAAGCCGCGCCCAACCTGCACTGCGGTGTTGGGCATCGCCCGGACTACGCGCTGATGGCCCAGATGGGCGGTCAGCGAATTCAGGCGGGCCCCGGTCACGAAAGAGATGACGAGCTGGTTCTCATTAATGTGAGAGGCGGCCTGGGCGGCGGCCTGTTCCAGGTGCTGCGGTTTGACCACCAGGATGATCGTATCGGCCTCCCCCATCCAGGGTCCGCACTCGGCGAATGCCTGCACGCCCGTACCTTCGGTCAACGCGGCCCGCGCGGCCGGCAGCGGGTCGCACGCCTGGATCGCATCGGGAGCGCAAATCTGGGATTGGATCAAGCCCCGAATCGTGGCCGTAGCCATCGCACCGGCGCCGATGAAGGCGACTTTGCCTGCCATGAGCGGTCCTTAGGGCGAGCTTTTGGCAAAAATCAGTTCAATCGTCCCTAATTTAAGGGTAGGGGCGGTCTCGACTCAGCTTGAACCACCCCCGGGCCTGCCGATTGCGTCCAATTTATGAAATGCCCAGCATCGCCCTGGTCGGAACTCCCGGCTCGGGGCGCAGCCGGCTGCTGCGGGCGCTGGCGCCCGAATCCCGCCATCGCACGAACCTCTCAGCCCGCATGGCGGCCGATCACGGCCGCGTCGCGCTGGACGATGCGCTGCTGCCCGGACTTGTGCAGCTGCTGGGTTCGCCGAAATCCACTCCCATCCAATTCGAATTCGTAGATTGCCAGGCCGGTCTCGCCGCAGCCCAGGGGCAGGCCGAATGGTTCGGAAACCTGTCCGGATTCGATGCGCTGGCCCTGGTGCTGGGGCTCTTTGCCGAGCCTGATCCGACCGCGGCGCTGGACTCGGCTCTTGCCGCCCTGCGCGATGAGCTGAACTTGTGGGACCTGGGTCTGGCCGAACGCCGGCGGGAGCGCATCGGGGCCGAACTCGACCGGTCGCCGCGCGCTGAGCGGGACCGCCTTGTGCGCCAACGGGACCTGTTCGGGCGGATCGTCAATCACCTGAATGGAGGCGGTTCGCTCGCCGACTTCGGCCTCCAGGCCGCCGAAGCCAACCTGCTGCGCGGCTTCGGATTCCTTGGCGGCAAACCGTTCCTGGTCATCGCCAACACCGCCGATTCGGCGGTCAGCGCCTGGG
>CAYXKQ010000251.1:0-2407 GCA_964465715.1 uncultured Chloroflexota bacterium | reverse complement strand
GGCTGGACCTTTTGCATTCGCCGGACTTTGTCCTGCCCTTCTCTTTCGCCCGCCGCCGGGTGTTGACGATCCACGACCTGACCTACCTGAGCCACCCGCACACCGCCGAGCCGCGGTTGCGCGAGCGATTGGACCGGGCGGTGCGGCGCAGCATTCGCTCCGCCGACCGCGTCCACTGCGTTTCCGCCCACACCGCCGCCGCGGTCGGCGACCTGCTCGGCCACGATCCCGACCGGACGGATGTCATCTACAACGGACTGGACCCGGAACTGGCGATGCCGCCGACCCCCGACGCCGTGGAGCGCCTTGTGGAACTGGGCCTGCCCGACCGCTTCGTGCTGAGCGTCGGCACCCTGCAGCCGCGCAAGAACATGCTGCGGACCGTGCAGGCGGTTGCCGAACTGCGCTCCCGCGGGCATGACATGGGCCTGGTGCACGTCGGCGCGACCGGTTGGATTTCCGACCGGGACCTGGCCGACATCGACCGGATCGGGCGCGAATTCCTGGTGCGGCTGGGAGCGGTCGACGACGGTCTGCTGCGGGCGCTCTACGCGCGGGCGCAGGCCCTGGCGGCGGTGTCCGAGGCCGAAGGGTTCCTGCTGCCCATCATCGAGGCGATGGCGCATTCGGTCCCGGTGGTCACGGCCAACGCTTCCTGCATGCCGGAGATTGCCGGCGGGGCGGCCCTGCTGGCGGACCCATATGACGTGCAATCGATTGCAGATTCACTGCAGCTGGTGCTTGAGTCCGAATCCGACCGCGCGCGCCTGATTGCCGCCGGACGCGAGCGAGCCGGCGAATTCGACTGGGACCGAGCGGCCCGCGAAACGATTGACAGCTACCGCACGGCGCTTGCCTGATCCCGGCCGAAAATGGCGAATCCGGGTCGCGAACCCGTGCGTCATCGGGCTGCAGCGCGGGGTCATGCCCGACCCGGGTGCCCCGAATAAGAGTCCGGTTCGCGCGGCGCTTTTCAGATTCGGCCGGCGCGCCAGCCGGGACTTGAATCCCGCCCCAAGAATGGCCGATTCAGGCATCGTCGAATCGGTTGCAATTGATTCTGATGGCGGACCTGCGGCCAAACTCGCGCGGCTCTTCGGTGCGATTGAGCATTTGGGGCCGGCGCCGGAACGCGATTCCAGGTCAAATTGCCTAGTGGGACTCACGCCCCGTGGCGGAGAATTCCAGTTGCCTGCATCGGTGTACCAGGTTTCAAACCGTGTGTACCATCGACGCACATGTTCACGCAGGGAGCGATTTAAACGTGGCGCGAATTCACCTTGTACTGGCTGACGAAGACAGGGAGCGCTACGTAGAACGGGCCCGCCATGAAGGAAAGACCCTGAGCGCTTGGCTGCGAGAGGCTGCGCGAAGCAAATACGAGCAATGGAACGAATCTGACGCATTTAAGTCGCGGGAAGAGATTGAAGCTTACTTCCGAATGTGTGATGCGCTCAACGGATCGGTCCCCGAGCCTGATTGGGAAGTACAGTGTCGGACGATTTGGCCGAGCGCTTTCCGATTTCGTGACTTTTCTAGACACCAATGTCTTTATGTATGCGGTGGGCGGCCCGCACCCGCTCAGGTCGCGTGCCCAGGAGGCTTTTTACAGGGGATCGCAGACCCACACCGGACCTGTGCACATCGGCTGAAGTCCTGCAGGAATTGGTTCACGTGTTCCTGCGATCGCAGCGGACTATGAACCTCGATCTGGCCCTGAATCTCGTGCGGAAATGCCGAGTGAAGGTTTGGCCGCTCGAAGAACCCGACGTACGAATCGGCCGCAGGTACCACGAACAATACCCCGAACTACAGGCCCGAGATCTTTGCCTGCTGGCGAGCTGCCGGCGCCGCGGTGTGGAGAACCTTCTGACGTTTGACGTTGCGCTTCGGGAGGCCGCCGATCGTGAGCTTCAATCCCCTCCTGTGGGCAACTGGGGTTAGACGTGAATCAGCGTACTGAATCGGACCGATTCGCTTGAATTGCCCGAATATCAGCTTAAGCCGTGATTGCTCCATCGTCTTGCCGGCCGTTCTGCCTCCGGCGAAATCGGGAGTTGTTGCGATAGGCCAGCCGGAATGCGACCTTCTTCCCCAGATTGAGTCCGGGACTCAGGAATCGGCGCCGCCGGCTGCAAGTTCCGATTTGAGCTGCTGACGTTGATCAACCAGGCCGCTTCCCGGGGTCCGTTTCAGATGGGGGCACGGGTGGCAGCGGGCAAATGACCCGGGTTGACTCCACGGAAAGATGCGCCAGTCGCCGGTGGCGCCGCACCAGGTTGAACGGCTCGTCTTTCCGCTCGCGCCAGGCATTAACGTCGTCGGTGCTGCCGGAGTTCGAATCTGATTTGCAGCGCAGCGAATCTACTGCCCATTCAAGCGCGGATCGGCCCTGACACCGTATACG
>CAYXKQ010000250.1:0-2416 GCA_964465715.1 uncultured Chloroflexota bacterium | reverse complement strand
TGCAGGTCCACCAGCCAAAGGTAGAACTGCTCCAGCGATCGCTCCGGGAGCGAATCGGTTTCATCTGCCGCAGGGTCGATGTCGACCGCGGCCAGATAGGCCCTGAAGGCATTGAGCCCGGTGGCGTAGGTATTGCGCGTCGCCGGCGACTTGGCCCGATTGGCCAGCAGAAAACCGTCGATCGCTTGCTGGATTGTCGGCATACTTTACATAATAAGGAGCGCGGCAAACCGCAGCCATCGGCGGAACGCATCCCTGCGTGTAACCGCCATCGATAATCGGGCGCGGTGGCGCAGCACCGAGAGGCTCCATGCAAGATTCGGATCAGAACCCTAACGCCGGGATGATGACGCGGTTGTCCGCGGCCGTCGGCGCCCCCTGGGCGATGGCGGGCCTGACCGGCCTGCTCGCGGGGGGCCTGGTGACCTCCCTCTACTTCCCGCTGTTTGAAATGGGCTGGATGGCCAATCCGGCCTTTGACTTCGTCGACCTGCTGATCCGCTACTCGCCCGGCCAGCTGGCGACCTGGTCGATTGAGACCCTGGGTCCGCTGGGCAAGACACTCCTTGAGGCCTCCGGGCTGGCGACCTGGATACTGGCGACCGGGGCCCTATCCGCCCTGGTCTACCGGTTTGCGCCGAGCACCGACTCGCTCGCCCAGCGGTCTCTCCTGGCCGGTGGGTTCTACCTGGTTGTCCAACTGTCGATCGAACTCCTGGCCGAACTCTCTTTCTATGGACTGGGTGGCGTTTTCTGGCTGGTAGCGGCGGCCGCTCTCTACGGCTACCTGTCGCAGGCCTACGCCCCGATGCCCGAGCCCGCCGCCGAACCGGTCCCGACGTGGCCGCCGCGCCGCCGCTCCGGCTGGCTCCAGCGGCGCTCGCGACGCGAGTTGCTGGCTCTTTCGGCCGCCACCGCGGTGGTGGGATCGTTCGGCGCCATCACCGCCCAGCGCGGCATCCTGGCCTCCCGTGCCGAACCGACGAGCCCTGAACCGGTTGCGATCGATGGCTTTGATTCCGACTTCGTGCCGGCCGCCAACACCCGGCCGCTGGTGACTCCCAACGAGGACTTTTATCGGATCGACATTTACACCCGCACGCCTACATTTGCCCGGTCAAACTGGTCGATGCAGGTTGGCGGAATGGTGGACCGGGAGCTTGATTTTTCGATCGACGACATCGAACGGCTGCCGATGCAGGAGATGTACGGCACCCTGCAGTGCATATCCAATGAAGTCGGCGGTGAGCTGATCTCCACGACCCGCTGGACCGGTGTGCCGCTGGCCGAAGTGTTGGATCTGGCCGGGTTGCAGGCGGGAGCGCGCGACGTGGTGTTTCACGCCCCCGGCGGCTATGACGATTCGATTCCGATCGAAAAAGCCCTGGAACCCACGACCCTTCTGACGTATGGAATGAACGGCGTGCCGCTGCCCGCCGCGCACGGGTTTCCGCTGCGCGCCTACATCCCCGACATCTACGGGATGAAGAACGTCAAGTGGATAACCCGGATCGAAGTCACCGACCGCGACCACGAGGGCTACTGGCAGCGACGGGGGTGGTCGGACATCGCGATCATCAAGGCCACCAGCGCCTGGGACCTGATCGGTCGGCGGCGAACCGGCCGGGTGAAGGTCGGCGAGGACATCATCGGTGGGATCGCTTTCGCCGGCAACCGCGGAATCTCGGCGGTCGAATGGCGGCGCAACGATTCCGAAGTGTGGACGCCGGCCGAGCTCGAAGACCAGCTCAATGACACGACCTGGCGCCGCTGGAAGGCCAACCTCGGCCTGGAGCCGGGTACTTACTTTCTCGAGGTAAGGGCGTTTGACGGGGCGGGTGATCCGCAGCCCGAAAAGCGCACTCCGACCCATCCCGACGGTGCCGGTGGCTACCACCTGATCCAGCTCGCGATCGACGAGTAAAGCGGCGGCTTCGATTCGGGAGTTGCGCTAATCCGGGGGCAGCGACTTGTCTCGGCAAGTTCGAATACGGCCGATCGACAAGTCGCGCCCGGCTAACCAATAATTGGTCGAAGCGTTGACCGGCCGCGGGAATCCCGACACGGCCAAGGCGAGCAATGCAATACCGATGCGGCTGACCAGGGAACAAATCGATCACTTCGACCGTGAGGGTTGGCTGATCGTCGACGGAGTGTTCGATCCGGAAACGGATTTTGCGCCGTTGCTGGCCGACTATTCGGCTATTGCCGACCGACAGGCCCCGAATCTGCTCAGTCCGGCCCAATACGCCGGCTACGACGACGCCTGGACATTCGAGCAGAAGATGCTCTATCTGGCCGAATGCACCGGCGGATTCGACCACCAGCCGTACGACATCTCGCTGCCGCCCAGGGGGATCGACCCGGAGGTGGAGATGTACACCGGCGCGGCGGCCTTCCGCCTGCTCTCGCACCC
>CAYXKQ010000249.1:0-2476 GCA_964465715.1 uncultured Chloroflexota bacterium | reverse complement strand
CGTCGCTGACCTTCTCGATTACTCCGCCGGTGCGGCGGGCGACCTCCAGCGAGTAATTCCCGTCGGCGGGATTGCCGATCGCCAGGCTCTTGGCCAGGGTATCGGGATCGCGAACCGGTTCGAACTCGGTGGCCCCGCTCGCAAATGCGTCCGCCACCGGTGAGCATCCGGCCGCCTGGGCGCCGGAGATCACGACGTTCTGCGACTCAAGCAATCCGACCTCGACGAGTTCCCGGAATCCCTTGGCGATCTCGGTGTAGAGAGCGCCGGACGCGATTGGCACTACCACCTGGTCCGGGGCCCGCCAGCCAAGCTGCTCGGCTACTTCGAACGCCAGGGTCTTGGAGCCCTCGGCGTAATAGGGCCGCATATTGATGTTGCAGAAAGCCCAGTCCTCTTCATCGGCGATTTCCGAGCAGAGGCGATTGAGCTGATCGTAGGTGCCGTCGACGGCGATCAAGTTCGCCCCGTAAACGGCCGCGTTCAATACCTTGCCCGATTCCACGTCGGAGGGCATGAAGACGTAGATGTCCAGGGGTGTTCGGGCGCCGGCTCCGGCGACCGCCGAGGCCAGGTTGCCGGTCGACGCGCAGGCGAATACCTCGAAACCCAGCTGGCGGGCCTTGGCCAACGCGACCGTGACCGGACGGTCCTTGAAAGAAAAAGTCGGGTTCAGGCTGTCGTTTTTGAGCCAGAGTTCGGCCAGGCCCAGCCGGTCGGCAAGCTTGCTGGCGCGTTGCAGCGGGGTGAACCCAACCCGGACGTTGTTCTCCCAACCGCCTTCCAGCGGAAGCAGGTCGGCATATCGCCAGAGCGAGTTGGGACCCGCGGCGATGCGCTCGCGGCTGACGCGGGCGCGGATTACATCGTAGTCGTATACGACCTCAAGCGGGCCAAAACAGAGATTGCAGACATGCTGGGCGGCGGCCGGAAAGACCGCATCACAGTTCTTGCACTTGAGGCCAAGTACTTTTTCGGCCATGGTGGTGAGTTCTCGGGGTGTCCTGAAGGATTAGACGGGGTCGCAGAGTTACTGGGGCAGGCGGCGGGCCGGTCTGAGACCGGTCGCAGGCCGGGCCACCGGCTCTACATCAGGGATGGACCGCCATGCGAGCGACCTAGCAGGCGCAAACGGGCGCCGGGCGCGCCGGCCCGGCCAAAAAAGGTAATTTCTACCGAATCGAACATGGCTGTGGTGTCCTCTTATCTTGCGAATTCGCAGCTCGCCGGAGTTGGCACCTGGCCGCGCTCTACATGGTCCATGACACCGAGCGCGCTGGTTGCCGGGCTTCAAAGGGCCGATCCCTCCACCACTCTGGATAAGAGCCGGAACCACCGTTATTCAATTGCCGCAAATTATATGGGCCGGGATGTCCCGGGCGCCGGCGCGATCCGGGCGCCGGTTAGGGGTTGCGAGAATCGGCCGCGCCTACCCCGACGGCCCAGCGAGCACACGGCAGCCAATGGCATCGACATTCAACCCACCCCTGCCCGGGGTGTTTGCGGCCTCGGCGGCCGGCGGCGCGGAGGGTGAACAGCGCGGAGCCGACCTGCCACCGCTGATGGATCCCAACACCGATTCGCTGCGGCTGCCGACCGCCGAAGAGATGCGCATCCAGGACGAGCAGGACGAAGCCGGGATTTCACTGGCGCTGGGCAAATTCATGTTGCTCGGGGCCGACATCCTGTGGCTGGTGCTATCGCTGACTCTGACCGAAGACTTCCGCTGGTCGATCGCGGGCCTGATCGCGATCGACCTGATGATCGCTTTCCGCCGTCAGCCCGAACGGCTGCCCAGTCAGCTGGAGCTGCTGGCGCGCGGCCTGATGGGGGTGGCCCTGTTTACGTTCGAAGCGGTCTTTTTCGGCGCCCCCTGGCCCCTTGCAATGGGTCAGGCCCTGCTACTGGCGGCCGCGGTCTTACAGGCCTTCGGGGCCGGCGGCGAGGGCAAGAACCTGCTTGCCGGTCTGCTGGTGGTCTGCGGAGTCATATTCGCGATGGCGCTTTCGCTGGTTCTGGCCCAGCTGCGCGAACAGCAGATCTTTGAACAGTACGAGAGCGCCTACCTGCTGGCGGCCGCCGGCCGCCGCGATGACGCACTGGCGGTGGTCAGCCGAATCATCGCAGAGAACCCGACCGACTCGGAGGTCTACATCCAGGCGGTCAACTTTTACATGACCAATGAGATCTCCGATCCGGCGGCGGCGGCGCTGGCATCTGACCGCGCGGTCGAATACGCCGACGGCGACACCTACGCCCAGGCCCATTACGTCCGCGGCTTCCTGCAGGAGCAGCGCCAGGACTACCAGTCCGCCCTGGAAAGTTACACCCGCGCCATCGAGGACCGCGGCGACATCCCGCTGCTTTACCTGACCCGCGCCAACATCTACATCCAGCTGGGACGCACCCAGGAAGCAATCGCCGACCTTGAAAAAATCGAGGAGCTGGCGCCCGGCACCGACGCGGCGACCGAAGC
>CAYXKQ010000248.1:1446-2482 GCA_964465715.1 uncultured Chloroflexota bacterium | reverse complement strand
GGATCATCCGGTTGGTCCAATCCTGGTCATGTGCATAGAACTCGGTCCTGGCCTCGGGATCGCCGATCTCGAAGTCTGCGAACAGGTCGGGCGCGTCGGTCTCCGCCTCGCGGGTCTTCTCGGTCCGGCGCTTGAGATCGTCGATGATCGCCTTGGGATGGACGTGCTCCTGGATGTAGAGGGGCGGCGCCTGGACGACGAGGTCCGACCAGTCCTGCCGGTCCTTGCCGCGCCACACGAGTTGCGCCTCGCCGATATCGATGGCGCCGGTCTCGTTCAGGACGTCTAGCTGTTCGGGCGTCAGGTGAATGCGCGCACCCTGCCAGATGATCTGCGGGTCCACATCCTCGTTGCGCTCCCAGGTTTTCCCCTCGGCCAGCGGCGTCTGGCGAGGATAGGCCACCGGCGCGACCGGCTCGATTTCCTCGGCCCGCTGGGCGGCCGATTGCAATTCGGCCGTCGGGATGTTCTTGCGGCTGGCCTCATCATGCTTCAGCGCCTCGACCTTTTTCGGCGCCTTCTTCTTTCGCGTCTGCTTGGCCACTTATGCCGCCTCCGTCTTGATTTTTGCCCCGTCGACGGCCCGTTCGATCACCGCGTCGAACTCCTTGGAGATTTCGTAGACATCGCGGAATTCCTCGAACGCCCAGCGGCCGAACTGGCCCAGGTTGTTCACGCCGGGCACCCACTGGGTCTTCATGGTCTCGGACTTGAGCTTCACGTCCTCGCCCCGGTAGCCCTTGATCTCGACGATCAGGTACAGCGGCCCGTCGCCGCCGTCGTCGACCACAGCGATGAAATCGGGGATGTAGGTGCGAGGATTTGACGTCCCATCCCGGTAGGGCACCTCGAAGCCCAACCCCTGATTCTTCACGTAGGCGATGACCCTGGGATGCTTCTCGGCAACCCGCGCCATCTCGGCCTCCCAATCGCCATCGAGAACCACATGATCGACATGGCATTTTTTCGGATCGGTCGCGTAGACGTCCTTGGTGGTCTGGAAGCCGACAAAGCGGGTGGAGCCCTTCGGGTTATA
>CAYXKQ010000248.1:0-1436 GCA_964465715.1 uncultured Chloroflexota bacterium | reverse complement strand
CCGCATGATGTGTTCCGCGGCCCTCTCGGCCTGCGCCCGGTAGGCGATCATCCAAATACCGGCGCCGCCGGTCGGGTTCAGGTAGCCGTCGATCCATTCCCGGACGATGCTCTTGATCTGACCGAACAGACGCAGCTTGGGTTCGCCGTTCTCGTCGCAGAAGTATTTGTTCATCACCACCTTGGCCAGTTCGTAGGCAAGGGAACTGGGCCGCATCTCGGAGATTTGCTCGACGGTCAGCGTCACGCCCTCGCCGACGATGCCCTCGAGCAGGGTCTCGCCCGGCCCCACATCCCTCGGGTGGATGGTCATCCGGGAGTCGTCCGAGAATGCGGCCATGAGTTTTTCGTCGGGCAAGCGCACCCGGTAGCCGGTCACACGGGGGAAGACGATCTCCAGCCGCGCCCGCTCCTTCACCGCCGCGATGCGGGTGCTCTTTTTGGGCGGTTTCGGCGGCGCCACCTGCGGGCTGGCGGCAAAGTCGAAGGGGATGCCCATGATGTCGGAATATTCGACATCGAACAGATCGGCGTCGTTCAGCTCGTAGGAATACCGCCTGAGACCGCGGCCCACCACCTGTTCGCACAAGAGCTGGGTGCCGAAGGCGCGGATGCCCAGAATATGGGTGACGGTATTGGTATCCCAGCCTTCTGTCAGCATGGAGACCGAGACGACGCAGCGGACCTGTTCGCCGAGGCGGCCCTTCTTCCCGACGGTGTTCATTACTTCGCGGAGCAATTCGCTCTCGGAGATTTCACCATGTTCTCCCCGCTGCCGGCGTTCCCGCTGAAACAGTTCGATCTCAGCCCGGGCCGCGTCTTTGAAGCTCCTGTCGAGGGCATAGCCGCTCTCCAGCTGGGCGCTGTCAATCAGGAGGGTGTTGGGGTAGGCGAGCCGGTTGCCGTGTTCGTCGTAATTGCGGAACAAGGGAAGATGGCCGTCATGTTCGTAGACCATCTCGCCATCTTCGTTGGGGCGTTCCCAGCCGGAGATCCACTCGTAGACCAGCTTCGAGGTGGCGGTGTTGTTGCACACCACGATGAATACCGGCGGCGTCTCCAGGCCCAGCTTCTCCCAAGCGGCTGAGGTTCCGTCATAGTGATTGTAGAGGGCATGCAGGGCGGTCATCAGTTTTTGCGGCAGGTCCCGGGGATCCGCATCGCCGCCCCCCTTGGCCCGGCCCCTTTTGGGCATCTCCTTGGCGATGTGATCCCAGAGATTGCGGAACACCGGCACGTCTTCGCCGGGGATGTTGTCGGCCACCGGAACGCGGGGCAGTTTGACGATGCCGCACTCGATGGCGTCCAGGAGAGAGAAATCGCTTACGGTCCAGGGAAACAGGGTCCCCTCCGCGTAGCCGGAACCCCGGAGAAAAAACGGGGTCGCCGAGAGGTCGACGACATTGCGGACACCCAGTTTCCGCTTGAAGGCTTCGA
>CAYXKQ010000247.1:0-2483 GCA_964465715.1 uncultured Chloroflexota bacterium | reverse complement strand
TCATCCACGATCCGGCCGGGCCGGGCCGACATGACCGCCACCCTGTCGGCCAGGGCGACCGCCTCGTCCGGATCATGGGTGACGAACAGGACCGTCAGGTCCAGCTCGGCCCTAACGCCCTGCAGAAACCGGTGCATGTCCAGCCGGGTCAGGGCATCGAGGGCCCCGAAGGGTTCGTCGAGCAGCAGGACCCGGTGCCCGCTCACGATGGTGCGCAGCAGGGCGGCGCGCTGGCGCATCCCGCCGGAGAGCTGATGGGGGTGGTGGTCCAGAAAACCCTCCAGCCCGAACATCGGGGCCAGCTCGCGGGCCCGCCGGCGGGCCGCCGCGAGGTCGCCGCGCCTGACCTGCACGCCGATGACGATGTTCTCCATCACCCGTCGCCAGGGGAGCAGCAGGTCGCGCTGCGGCATGTAGCCGAGCAGGCCGCGGCGCCCGGTGATGTCCGTGCCGTCGAGCAGGATGCGACCGGCGTCGGGTTCGGTCAGGCCCACCGCCACGTTAAAGAGGGTGCTCTTGCCGCACCCGCTGGGGCCGACCAGGCACAGGAACTGGCTCCGTTCGACAACCAGACTGGTCCGCTCCAGGACCCGCAGCCGCTCCGCGCCACTGCCGAAGCTCTTCTCAATCCCGTCCAGGACCAGCCGTCCGGCCACCGCCTAGCCGCGCTCAGTCGGGCAGGAGCTCATTGGAGAACGCGTTCTCCCACTCGAACATTTCCTCGATCAGTTCGCGGTCCAGCATCCACTGCGTCATCTCCCCCCAGACAGATCCCTGCTGGCGTCCCCAGCGGTCGGCGTCGCCCTGATAGCGCGGCGAGAGCCAGACCTGGGAGGCGTGCGCCAGCGGCACGTCGATCTCCGGCGAGGCCTGGATAAGCATCTCGGCCGCGGCGCCCGGGTTGGCGATGGCGAAGTCGTAGCCGCGCGATATCGCCGCCATCGCCCGCTCGCCGATGTCGCGCCGCCGACCGAGCATGCCGGCGTTGGCCATGATCAGCGGGGTGTAGTAATTGGGAACGCCCCAGTCGGAAAGGAAGGCGACGTTCAGGTCGATCCCCTCCAGCTCGGCCTTCACTCCCTGCCAGGCGTAAAAGATCCAGTAAAGGTCCACATCGCGCTGGATGATGGTCAGGAAATCGGCCGCGCCGGCGCCCACCGATTCCAGCTGGGAGAAATCGCCGCCGTCCTGCTCCATCATCACCTGCAGAATGGCCAGTTCAAGCGGGGAGCCAAACCCGCCGTAGACCGCCCCCTCGAATTCGCGCGGGCGCGAAATGCCGCGGCTTTTCAGCGAAGCGAAACCGGAGGTGTTCTCCTGGATGATGGCCGCCACCGACACCACCGGCGCGCCCTGCACCAGGGCCGGGGTCAGGAACTCCTGGAATCCGATCCCGAACTCGGCGTTGCCGGCCGCCACCACCGCGGTGGCGTCGACCTCGACCGGTTCCTCGATCTTGAAATCCAGGTTCTCCTCTTCGAAATAGCCCAGCGCGCGGGCGGCGTACAGACCGGTGTGATTGGTGTTGGGCACCCAGTCCAGGACCAGGGTCGCCTCGGCGCGGTCGAGGCGCCTGGGAGCGGATTCGGGCGCGGTTACAGCAATGTCGGCGATGTCTTCCGAGACGGCCGTTTCCTGGCCGCTGGTATCGCAGGCGGCCAGGACCAGGCTGGCGCCGCCGGCCAGGGCCAGGCGCAGGAAATTGCGACGGTTCATGGGGAAGTTCCTCTTCGGGTTGGGATCAGGGGCTTTTGCCGGAGGACTCCGGACGGTTGCGACTTACAGGTGGGCCCGCCAGGGCATCGCCCAGCGGGTCAGGAGTTCGATCGTGGCCCAGGCGGTGAGGGCGATGAGGATCACGATCACGATTGCGGCCAGCGCTCGGTCGGCGCGGAAGGAGTTCATCGATCGGATCAGGAAGACTCCCAATCCGCGGCTGGCGCCCAGCCATTCGGCAATCAGGGCCCCGATAACCGCGTAGGTGGCGGCTATCTTGGCGCCGGCGGCCAGGGCGGCCAGGGCGGGCGGGAGCTGGACGAAGCGGAACTGATCCCACCTGCCCGCCCCCATCGAGCGCAGCAGGTCGAGGGCCTCGTGATCGGCCGAGCGCAGACCCTCCAGGAACGTGACCGTGATCGGGAAGGCGCAGACCACGGTAACCAGGACCAGCTTGGGGGCCAGGCCGAAGCCGAACCAGATCACCAGCAGCGGAGCGACGATGATGAACGGCACCGACTGCGACGTAACCAGCAGCGGATAGACCGCCCTGCGGACCGGACCGAACAGGTGGCAGACCGTGGCCATCGCGGTCCCCAGCAGCAGCGAGGTCGCGAAACCGGCCGCCATCACAAGCAGCGTCACCGGGATGTGGTAGCCCATCAGATCGGCCGAGTCGACGAACGCGGCAGCAATGTCCAGCGGCGAGGGCAGCAGCCAGCGCGGCACCTCGCGCCAGGTGACGAAAAACTGCCAGAAAGCCAGGA
>CAYXKQ010000246.1:0-2501 GCA_964465715.1 uncultured Chloroflexota bacterium | reverse complement strand
ACCCGCCCGTACGAATCCCTGCTGGAATTGGTCGGATCCGGCGCAGCCCAGGTCGAGCGGGAGGGTGAGATCGCCACGGTCAACATCCGCGACCTGCGGCCCGGCGACATCCAGGTGGTCCGGCCCGGCGACCAGATCGCCCTCGACGGGGTTGTGCTGACCGGTCGGTCAACCGTCGATGAGTCCCTCCTTACCGGGGAATCCCGGCCGGTCGCCAAGGGTCCGGGTGACCGGGTCGTGGGATCGACCCTGAACCACGATGGGTCGCTGCGGGTCGCGGTCGAACAGGCGTGCGATCGGACCGTGCTGGCCCAGATTGTCCGCGAGGTCGAGCTGGCTCACAGCCGCCGGGTCCACGGGGAGACCGCGTTGGCCAGATTCATAGCCCGCTACGTACCGACGATCGTGCTCATCGGGATCGTCTCGTCGGCGACCTGGTTGCTGGTTGCCCCGGACGAAGGCGTGGCGGCGGCATTCCGCACCTTGTTTACCGTTCTGGTGGTTGCCTGCCCCTGCGCGATTGGACTGGCGATTCCGGCCGCCACCACGGTCGGCATCTCGCTGGGGATCCGCAACGGAGTCCTGCTGCGCGATCCGGCCGTCATCGCCGCCGCCGGTCGGGTGAACGTTCTGCTGCTGGACAAGACCGGAACGTTGACCCACGGTCGGCCGGAGGTGGTGGACATCGAAACCCTGCCCGGGACGGGCGCGTCCGATGCGATCGCCCTGGCCGCCGCCGCCGAATCCCATTCGGAACACCCGATCGGTCGGGCGATTTGCGAGCTGGCGCGCCAACGCGGCCTGACGGTCCCGGCCGCCAGGGAGTTTTCGGCCCAGTTCGGCGGCGGCGTGCGGGCGCTGGTCGACGGCGCCGAAGTGCTGGTTGGCTCGCCCGGTTTCCTGCGGGTGAATTCGGTGACTCCGATCAATGTCGCTGGCGACTTTGATTACGCGGTCGCGCAGATGGCGGTCAACGGGCGGGCGGTGGCCAGCTTTGCGCTGGAAGACGAAATCCGCGATGAGGCGGCCGCTGAGATCCTGCGTCTGCGGCGCGCCGGCATCGAACCGGTCCTGGTGACCGGCGATCGCGCTCCGGCGGCGGCCCGGGTCGCCGCGGCGGTGGGAATTGAGCGCGTCCACGCCGAACAGAGCCCGGCTCAGAAGGCCGAGCTTGCCGCCGTACTAAACCGCAACGGTAATTGCGTTGCGATGGTCGGGGACGGGGTAAACGATGCCCCCGCGCTGGGACGCGCCGATGTCGGAATCGCGGTCGGAACGGGGTCCGACCTGGCCGCGCACGCGGCGCACATGAGCATTGTTGCCGGCGGACTGGAGCGGATCGCGGCGGCATTGGTGCTCATTGCCAAGGTCCGTACGGCGATCTATGTCAACCTTGCGATCGCCTTCGGCAGCACGTTCCTGCTGGTCTCGCTGGCCACCGGGATCTTCTACCCGGTGCTTGGTTTTCAGTTCAATCCGATCCTGGCCGCGGCGGCGATGGGGCTCAGCATCCTACTGGTGCTGGGAAATTCGCTGCGGCTGCGCTACGGGCGAATCGTGAACGTCAGCTCGCGCTGAACCTGTCCGTCAATTAGGACTTCCGCCGAGTAGGCGCCCGGGATCGCGTCCCCGGGGTCCAGATAAAAGGCGAAATAGCCGCGCGTGAACGCCGACTGCACCGGCTGCTCGTAGACGAAAACCGATTCTGCGCCCCGGCTCCAGGCGATGCCGATGGTCGCACCGGCCCCGACCCCGATGAACTCGGCCGAGACGTATACCCGTTCGCCGGCGTCGAATTCGGTTGCTCGCTCGCGCGGTCGCTGCTGCGAGTCGATCGAGCGGGCGACCGCCGCCGTGCCCACTCGGCCGCGAACCGCTACGGTCGGCGCCGGGTCCGGTGCAACGCGGGTCGGCGTCAGGGTCGGGGGAGGGGCGGTCGGTTCAGGTGGCACGGGTTGCGCCGGGGTCGGCTGCGGCGGCACCGTTTCCACCGGGATCGGGGTCGGCGCATCAACCGGCGGTGGCTCGGGCGACTCGGTGGGGGAGGGGGCCGGCGGCGGCGCAGCGGTCTGGACGGGGGCCACGGTCGGCTCGGGAGACGTTGCGAGCAGATCACAGCCGACGAGCGACATCGAAATCGCACATATCAGGGCCAGGGCCTGCGTACGCAACCGCGGTCCGGCGACTGAAGGTCGCCCGATCCACAACCTGGGCTCACTCATTCCGACCGACAACAACCTCGCCGCGCGCCAATCTCCGGGCGGAAAATCGATTCTAGGTGTCAGAGCGTCCGCTTCGCATTCGCGGCCGCGATTGATTGGCCGCGAATGCGGCAAGCGTCAGATGTTTTGTTTTTCGGGCATCCCCGGCGTGTCGATCTTGGTGTAACGCAGCACCTCGGCGCCAAGCGACATGCCGGCGGTCTTCTCGCGCATTGCGCTCATGTGCGGCGCGGCGGCGTGTTCGGCCAGCGCCTCGGCGGAAGTCCAGCGCTCCACCAC
>CAYXKQ010000245.1:0-2531 GCA_964465715.1 uncultured Chloroflexota bacterium | reverse complement strand
ATCCCGCGGCGGTGCTCCACCTCGTTCTCGAGCTTTTCCTCGAGCCGGCGCAGCGCTGCCTGGGTGGCCCGCATCTCGGCAATGACCGCGTCGTACGGCAGCTCAGTTTCCAATTCGCGGGCGCGGATGCGCTCGGCCTCGTCCCATTCGTTGATGATTGCGGCGACGAAAAGGTTCACGGCAACGAATCCGCTTATGACGATGAAGCTGACGAAGTAGATCCAGGCCAGCGGGTTCAGCTCCATCGCGGTGTCCATGATCGTGGTCCACCCCTCGAAGGTGATCACCCGGAACAGGGTCAGCGCCGATTTCCCCAGGCTGCCCCAGTGGAACGGGTCGTGGGCGTGGAAGAAGTGGTATCCGGCGACGGCGTACATGTAGCCGATGATGGTGAGCAGGACGACTATGAAGAAGACGCTGGGCACGGCGCGAATCAGGGTTGCCACGATCACGCGCAGCCTTTCGCTGGTGGTGACCAATCGCAACATCCGGAAGAGGCGCACCAGCCGCCCCAGGAGCGCGAAATTGCCGACCAGCGGGATCAGCGCGATCACGATCACGCAGAAATCAATGGCGTTCCAGGGATCCTGGAAGTAGCGCAGCGGCCTTGGTCGCAGGGCGGCGATCTTGACGAAGAATTCGGCGATGAAGATCGCCAGCGCCAGCCAGTGCCCGATCTCGATCCATGCCCCCAGCGGTTCGACCGCGTCGGGGTAGGTTTCCAGTCCCAGCAGCAGGCCGTTGGCCAGGATGACGGCGATTATGAATCGTTCGAATGCCGGGGCTCCGGCCACGCGCCGAACCGCATTATCCAGTGTTTGCATTGGTCCTGATTGATCGATGTCCGTTAGCCAAGGGTTATTTTCAGGAAAAGTGGGGGTGGAACGGCCCGCCGCGCCGCCGGCCGGTGGCTGGGCGTGTTTTCAACCGGCGCCGACGGATGTAAAGTTGCCCGGTCGATCCCACGCGGGGCCGGGCGCCGCCTACGTGTGATCGGTCTGGTGCGGCCGGTGATCCGAGAGTGGAGATTCGGGCAGGAAGATGACCAACGCGAACGCGATAACCACGGACACCGTGACCACCAGAAACACTTCGCTGATCGACGACGAAAGAGCCGACCGCAGGGATTCGAGCAACTGCGCCAGCAGCTGCTCGTCCTGACCGGAGATGCTGTCCCGCAGGCGGTCGAGCGCTTCTGGGTTCACCAGCGCCTGGGGGTTCTCGACCAGGTCATCTAGCTGCTGGCCCGGAACCGCCGACTCGATGTCGGCCGACAGGGCGTCCAGGGCTCGCGAATGAAACCTGGCCGTCATGAATGAACCAAGGACCGCCAGCCCCAGCGCGCCACCGATCTGGCGGAAGAACTGGGTTGCCGAAGTGGCAGCGCCCAGCAGCTGGGCCGGCACTGCGTTCTGAACCGAAATCGAGAAACAGGGATAGGTGATGCCGACGCCGAACCCGGCGAGGGTGATGAAGGCCACCGCTTCGACGAAGGATGTTGCGGGAGTCATCTGGGAGGTGAACACCAGACCGATCAGGAGTATTGCGAACCCTATAAGGCCCTGGATTCGATAGTGTCCGCCGAAGCGCGAGAGCGCCTGACCGGAAAGTGCGGCGGCAAGCACCATGCTCAGCATCATGGGAGTGAGGAAAGACCCGCTGCTGGTTGCCGAGGTGCCCAGCACGGCCTGGAAAAAAAGCGGGATGAAGATGATCGTTCCAAACATGGCGAACCCGGTCAGGAAGGTTGCCGCCAGCGATATGGACACGATTCGGTCCGAATAGATCGACTGCGGCATGATCGGATCCGCCGTACGCCGTTCGACGACGATGAATGCGATCGCCGTGACCGCGGCGAACAGCAACATCCCGATGATTTGCGGCGAGCGCCAGGGGTATTCGACGCCGGCCAGCGACAGTCCGACCAGCAATGAAATGACCGACGCAATGAGTAGCGCCATGCCCGGGTAATCCAGCCGGTGCTGGCGCTTGGCCGGCCTGACGTTGGGGAAAAACCGGATGAAGAGAAAAATCACCGCCGACCCCAGCGGCACGTTGACGTAGAAGATCCAGTGCCAGGAGAGGTTGTCGGTGATCAGGCCGCCGAGTACGGGCCCGATCAGGGAAGAGAATCCGTACACCCCCGCCACGTAGCCGGTGTATTTGCCGCGCTCACGCGGGGCGTACAGATCGGCGACGGTGGTGAACGCGAGCGCCATCATCGCACCCCCGCCGACCCCCTGCACCGCGCGCGCCGCGATCAGCTGGTTCATCGTCTGGCTTGCCCCGGCCAGGACCGATCCGACCAGGAACAGCAGGATTCCGCCGATGAAGAACGATTTGCGTCCATAAAGGTCGGACAACCGACCGACTATCGGAACGAACGTGATCGAGGCCACGATGTATGAAGTCGTAATCCATGTGAACCGGTCAAATCCCCCCAGATCAGTCACGATCCTGGGAATCGCAGTCCCCACGACCGTCTGATCCAGCGAGGCCAGGAACACGGCCATCATGAGCCCGCCCATGGT
>CAYXKQ010000244.1:1943-2564 GCA_964465715.1 uncultured Chloroflexota bacterium | reverse complement strand
GCACGGATCGGGGAACGATTCACGGGGAGCAGAGTGACGGAAGACCAGACCATCTACACGAAGCGCGACCAGCGGCACGCTAGCGGGATCCAGATCGATCCGCACACCGCCGTCGGCGTCGCGGCCGCCCGGCAGGCCGGCGCGCTCGACCCGCAGTACCGCGCGACCTCGGCGCCCGTGGTTGCGCTGGCCACCGCGCACCCGGCCAAGTTCCCCGATGCGGTCCGCCAGGCCCTGGGCGAGGAACCGGAAGTACCCGACCCGCTGGCGCGGTGCATGGACGCGCCGGAACGCCTGACCACCCTCCCGGCCGACTATGCCCGGCTCGCCGATCATCTGCGTCGGGCCGCCGCCACCGCGGCGGAACACGCCCGATGAGCGGCGCCATGGCCCTGCCGAAACCGGTCGTCACGACGCTTCCGTCCGGCCTGCGGGTCGCGAGCCAGGCGGTGCCCGGAACCCGCACCGCAGCGATCGGCGTCTGGGTGCACACCGGCGCCAGGAACGAGCCGGAGGAGCGCAACGGCATCTCGCACCTGCTGGAGCACATGGCCTTCAAGGGCACCGCCCGCCACACGGCCCGCCAGCTCGCCGAGGAGGTGGAATCGGCCGGCGCCTACA
>CAYXKQ010000244.1:400-1933 GCA_964465715.1 uncultured Chloroflexota bacterium | reverse complement strand
TGAACCCGACCTTCGCCGACGAGGAGCTGGCGCGCGAGCGGTCGGTGATCATCCAGGAGATCGGTGAAGCGCGGGACAACCCCGCGGACATCGTCTTCGACCGCTTCCAGACCTGCGCCTTTCCCGACCAGCCGCTCGGCCGGCCGATTCTCGGGACCCCCGAGATCGTCTCGGGCATCGAGCGGGATACGCTCCTCGCCTACATGCACCAGCACTACCGGGGCGAGGCCATGGTCCTGGCGGCCGCCGGCGACGTCGACCACGAAGCGCTCGTCGACCTGGCCGCCGCGGCCTTCGCAACCATCGGCAGCGACCGGTCAGAGGCGCCGGCGCCGGCGCACTTGGTGGGCGGAGTCGGCGGCGTGCCGCACGGCCGAACAGGACGCAGGCGAGGTGATCCGCCACACGGCCGAACAGATCCACGGCGTCGCCGGCCGGGTCGCGCCGGAAGAGCTCGACCGGGCGATGGCGCAGGCCCGGAGCGGCCTGCTCATGGGACTGGAAAGCTGCGCCGGGCAGGCCGAGGCGCTGGCCCACCAGCTTCGCATCCACGGCCGCCCCATTTCGGTCGACGAGCACCTGCAGCGGCTCGCTGCCGTCGACCGGGCGGCGGTCAGCCGGGTTGCCCGGCGCGTGCTTGCGAGTCCCCCGACCCAGTCGGCGGTCGGTCCCCTCGATGGACTGCCCTCGGAAGGGATGCTCCGCTCCCTCTTCGGGACCCCGACGGCGGGAGCGGCGTGAACCGGCTGTCCCGCGCCATCCGGGGGCTCTTCGAGTCCCACGCCGTCCAGGGGCCGCGCGTGTACCTGCGCCCCCCCAGACGCTCCGACGCAAGTGCCTGGGTGAACCTGCGGAAGGAAAGCTACGCCTTCCTCAAGTCGTGGGAGCCGTCGTGGCTGCCCGAGAACTGCACCCGGTCGTACTTTCTCCGTCAGTACCGCAGCCAGGTATTCGCGGCCCGCGAGGACCGCGGCTACGGGTTCCACATCTTCCGCAATGCCGATCGCGTGCTGCTGGGTGCCGTCACTGTGGCAAACGTGCAGCGGGGGGTCGCCCATTCCGCATCCCTCGGCTACTGGATCGGGGCGCCTCACGCCCGCCAGGGCTACATGCGCGAGGCGATCGCGGTCCTGATTCCAATGCTGTTCGGGACGCTGAAGCTCCTCCGGCTGGAAGCCGCAGCGGTCACCTGCAACTGGCCCAGCCGCCTCCTGCTCGAGAGCCTGGGGTTCCGTTGCGAAGGCCTGGCCCGCGACTACCTGAAGATCGACGGCCGCTGGCAGGATCACGCGCTGTACGCGATGCTTGCCACGGACCCCCTGCCCAGTCCTGCGGCGGCGACCGGCGTACAGGCGCGGGCGGTCGCCGGCACGCACTCCCACTCCCTGTCCGGAGCCACATCATGAATCTCTCCCGCCTCCTGGAGGCCCGCGCCGAAGCCGGAGATCCCGTCCGCGTCGGCATGATCGGGGCCGGCAAATTTGGCACCATGTTCCTGGCGCAGGCCTCCAGGAGGCGGGAGAGATTCATGAT
>CAYXKQ010000244.1:0-390 GCA_964465715.1 uncultured Chloroflexota bacterium | reverse complement strand
AACGGCATCGCGGACTTCGACGTCGCGAAGGCACGGGCGAACTGCCAGACAACCGGCTGGAGCGCCGAACAGGTCGGAGCGACGGATCTGGACCATGCAGTGCAGACGGGGACCACGCGAATCGATGACGACGCGCCGGGCCTGATCGCCCATCCGGCCCTGGATGTCCTGATCGAGGCCACCGGCGACCCGAAAGCCGGCATCCGCCACTGCCTCGCCGCCATCGAAAACGGCAAGCACGTCGTGATGGTCAACGTCGAGGCCGACGTCCTGGCAGGCCCCCTGCTCGCGCGGCGGGCCGAAGAGGCCGGCGTGGTGTACAGCCTGGCCTGGGGCGACCAGCCGGCCCTCATCGCCGAACACGTCGACTGGGCGCGGGCCTGCGGTTTC
>CAYXKQ010000243.1:0-2571 GCA_964465715.1 uncultured Chloroflexota bacterium | reverse complement strand
TGTTCCTCGGTGACCATGCCGGCGCCGGCGAAGTTGAATTTGGCCACCACGCCCTCGCCAAAAAAACTGGCAACATCCAGCTCTGATAGCGAAGCGCCGTCGATATCGGCGAACGCCTGCCCGACGATGTAGGTGCCGCTGCCGGCCGGAAGCCGCAGCGCGGTGCGGCGGGCGGTATCGCGCCGCGAATCCCCACTCTCAAAGTCCAGGAACTCAGCCTCGTCGGACGTCCCGTCGCCGCGCAGCCAGCGGGTGCAGTCGATGATGTTGCGGGGCAATGTTCTAGGACCCGGGTCGTCGGAACGGGGAATCCCGGTCGGCGGCAGGATCGGTGGGCGCCGAGCCGGTCGTGCGAACGCGCCGCAGCAAACCGCGCAACAACGGATAGCCCGCGCCGATGGCTATCAGGGCCAATCCGAGGCCGATCGCCAGCCAGTGGGCCAGGCCGAAATCAAACGTGATCACTGTGGGTGCACAACCTCTACCGTGCTCTCTTGATCCAGGGTATGGATCCAGGTGTTCCCGGGTTTGAACCTGATCGGCTGTCCGTCCTGGTCCAGAAACTGGGTCCGTTCGGCGGGGCCGGGCCGCGACCAGCGGCCTTCGGTCTGCCGCCCTCCCGTAAATATCATCGCCCGGCCGCTGCCGGTCAGGGGGATTACTTGACTCAGGGCACCCAGATGGTCTTCGATGATCTGCGAATCGTGGATGTTGGTCCATTGGACCACCACGTTGTCGACCCTGATCTGGTCGCCGGTGGCCATGTCGACGTGCGGCCGCCCGGCCAGAAACCGCAGGTAGTTGGATCGGCCCGGGTCGTAACTGTAGAAACTGCGAAAGAGATCGGGGTAGGCGGCCTGGGCCGGCAGCGATACCGTCTGCAGCCCGCTGGAATACTCGGTCCCGTCGCGGTCGAAATCCCAGGATTCGATGTCGACCTGGGTCGGCAATCCGCGGGCGCGGCCCTCCAGCGACAGATTCTGGGCGTCGATGAACGTGTTGTTCGGCGGCTGGGCGTCGGTGGTCCGGTAAAAGACCCGTCCGAGTGGAAAGTAAAGCCCCTCGACATCCAGCGGGCCGAGCACCTTCAGGTGTTCGAGCACGCCGGGGCTTCCGCCGACGTGGGCCAGCAGGCACTGGTATTCGCGGGCGATTTCGACATCGATCAGGCGTGCCGAGCGGGATGGTCCGATGCGGTTGGGTAGGAGCGACTGGAAGATCGCGGTGTAGCGCGTGATCTGGGCCTCGGTCGGGTGGACGTAGACGATGTCGGCGGCCTGCAGGCCCCACTGCGGGCGTGCCTCCGGGTTGTTGGCGACCTTCACCGCGACCGGCCGGCGCCGGATGACCTGGCGGTTAAGCGGAAGCCCGCTGAGGATTCCGCGCGGCCCGGGGTCGGGTTCGGGCTCCGGTTCCGGGGTGGGGGTCGGGGTGGGCGGTTCGGTAACGGTCGGCTCCGGCGCCGGTGTCGGGCTGGGGCTGGGCGTAGGGGTCGGGGTGGAGGTGACGAGCCTTGACGGTTCCGGTGTCGGCGACGCGGTGGGAGTTGAGGTCGGCGCCGGAGTCGGCGTGGGGGCTACCGGTTGGGGGGCCTCCACCTCCACGTCGCGCAGGATCGCGTACAGGCCGGAACCCACCCCCAGGATTCCTGCCAGGGCAAGTCCGCCAAAGAGGAGCTGGCGGCGGGTGCTGACCGGCGGCGGATTCAATTCCGGGTTACCGCGCCGTCAATGCGCCCGGGCGACGCTATCCGAGCGCGGCCGCGATTACCGCCGCCGACTTCTCGCGGGCCTCGCGCGAAACCTCGACCGGATCGCGGAGACGGATGGCCGGATTGAACAGTTCAACTTCGATTGAGCCGCGATACCCGGCCGCGACCGTGTGCCGGCAGAAGGCGGTCAGGTCGATGATCCCGTCCCCGGGCATGACTCGGTCGTCGTCGATGAGGACGTCGGGATCGCCCTCCGGGAAGTCGTCGAAGTGGGCTGCAAATACCCTTCCGGAGGCCAGCCGCTCGATGTCGGCCATATCCTGACGGGCCCCCCACATGTGCACCGGATCGACCAGGATTCCGATGTTGGCCTGACCGCTGGCGTCGGCCAGATCGAGGGCCATCTTGATCCCGGCGCGGAATGGATAGGGCAGGTCCTCCAGCTGTTTGGGTCCCAGCCACTCGATAGCCAGCTTGAGGTCGTACTCGGCCAGAACCGCCCCGATGTCAGAAAACCGGGCGACGGTGAGCGCCTCGAATTCGGCTTCCGGCATGCTCGAGCGATTGGGGACAAAGTGCATGATGTTGCTGCCGCCGAGCGACCGGGCCATTTCGCAGCGCTCGGGCAGGGCCTCAAGATCGCGCGCGTAATCGGCGGGATCGGCGGTCGATGAGGGAACTCCGCTCATGCCCCCGGCGCTCAGGCCGTGGCCCTCGAGCAGGTTCGCGAAGGCGCCGGCACCGCGCTCGCGGTCGAGGGCAACCGCTTCCTCAAGGTTCACCATCGTGTACTTGAAACCGGCCGCTTCGGCGATCCGGCATCTTTTTTCCAGCGACTGGCCCTGGCGGATGGTGGCCGG
>CAYXKQ010000242.1:0-2573 GCA_964465715.1 uncultured Chloroflexota bacterium | reverse complement strand
ATGGCGCTTCCTGGCGGGCGGGGATTCGGATCGTCCGGCCCTGGGCCGAGGAGCGGTAACCGGCCTCGAGAAACTCGACCACGCGGGCGCCGACCGTCCCCGGGGCGCGGTTCTCGCCGCCGTCAAGGATCAGGTCGACCAGCCCCCTGGCCGGAGCATGCTGCGGGTAGAGTTCGTCCTCGGCCAGGTCGGCAAAATCCTCCGACGTCCCGTCGTGGTAATTGACTACCAGGCTGCCGCCGGTCAGGTCCTGCTCGATGATCCCGGCGCTGCCGAAGTAGGTGTTGGCCTGGATGGGTGTCTGGTGAGGACGGACCCCGCCGGTGGACCCCATCACCCCCACGGCGCCGTTGCTCAGGCGGTAGGAGAATGCGTCGGCAAGGTCCACGTCGAGATCGAAGTTCTCGACGAATCCGGAGACCTCGACGGCGTGCAGGCCGGTCACCCAGAGCACCATCCCCATTGGATGCGTTACCTGGAGAACGCCCTGCCCGCCACCGGCGATTTCAGGATCGGAATAGGTTGAAGGCTCCGGACCGGTGACCGGGAACCGGAAATGGTCGACATAATCTTGCGGTCGCCCGCGCAGGTACGATTCGACCATAGTGGCAAAAAGCCCCGAAACAAACTGGATTTCTCCCAGCCGACCCGAGCGGACGATCTCGTGGGCGGCCCTGGTGTGGCGTGTGAAGTGAAACGTGTAGCCGACCATCAGGTGAAGGCCCGTGGCAGCGGCCCGGTCCACCAGGTCCCAGGCCTCGTCCGAGCGCAGGGTCATCGGTTTCTCTACCAGCACGCTGACGCCCGCCTCAAGCGCGTCGCGGGCAACCTGGTAGTGGTAGGCGTGCTGGACCGCGACCACGACTCCGTCGAGCCCCGCCGCCAGCAGCTCGCGGTGGTCGGTGTAGCGACCAGGAATGTCGTAGTACTCGGCGGCCCGCCGCAGCTTGTCCGGCTGCACGTCGCAAATCCCGACCAGTTCGGCTGACGGGTAGTTCTTGAGGCTGGGAATGTGGTGCTGGGTCGCCCACCATCCGGTGCCAATCACCCCTACTCGCGCGCGCACCCTGACTAGCCTCCGATCGACGGTTCCGCTGCCTGCCAATATTGTCCCCGCGTCAGATTGCCGCCATCAACCGAGAGGACGCGGCTGAATCGCACACCCCGCGGACCGGTGACCGCAGCCGGCATTTCAGGCGGCCAGCCTCCCGGCCGGCGTCCGTGCTAGGTGTTGTCGAGCCCTTCCCGCAGGCTCTCTTCCTGCCCGGCCAGTTCGTCGGTCATGGCCTCCCCGAAATCAGATAGTTCGAACAGCGGTCGAATCTCGATCGTGCTCGGCCCGAGCATCGGATTGGGGCAGCGTTTTACCAGTTCGATTGCCTGTTCCATGTCTTCGACCCGCCAGACCCAATATCCGGCAACCAATTCATCGATCGGGGCGAAGGGTCCGTCGACGACCGTCCGCGCGGCACCATTGAAGAGGACCCGCTTTGCGTCGGCGGAGCGTTTGAGGCCTTCTCCGGAGAGCAGCACCCCCGCGTCGGCCAGCATCTGGTTGTATTCGCCCATGGCCGTCAGCAGCTCGGTGGACGGCAGCCGACCGGCTTCGCTGTCCGGGGTCGCTTTGACCAGAACCATCACTCGCATAGCCGAATTATCTTCACCGGCCACGTTTTCGGAATTGGCAGACCGGCCATCCCGCGGCGAAGGCAGAATTTACCCCTATCGGAGACGGTTATCCACGGATCTGGCGATGCTTGCCCGGAAATTGCGACTGGGCGCCCACGTGGCGCTGTTTGCGGTAGCGTTCGTTCTCTTCTATGTCGGTCTGGGATTGGGCCTGCAGTACGATCCAAATCTCGGGACGATCTGCTGGGTCGGGGCCGGGGTGCTGGTCGCGGGCAATTTATATTGGATTCACCGCGCCCGCGGGCGCGGCAGCAGCGGCTGAGCCGAAGCGGGGGCCGCCCCCGGGATGCCGCCTCCCGGGTCGGTGCACGGAATCTGGCGACCGCGGGTTCCGTCAGGACGCGGGGCAAGCAGGTAGTGACCAACCCCCCAATGGCGGCCGTCGGCGTACCCCCACTGCTCGGCGCAGGCGATGAAAAACAATCGCCAGCGGTGGTACCAACGCGCGGCTTCAGCCGGCCCGTATGCGCTCTTGAGGACCCGCATCAGTCGGCCGCGCCGACAGTCCAGGCGCGCGAGCCAGGCCTCGGCCGTCAGCTGGTAATGGCGCCCTTCCCACCACCACTGGCGCTCCAGAACGAAATCGTCGTCAAAGCACGGGATAAGATCGCGGCCCGGCATCAATCCACCGCTGAAGAAGTACCTGGCCACCCAGTCGCCGGCACCGCCGGGATCGAATCCATAGGTGAAGCGATTGTGGGCGAACACGTGAATGAAAAGGCGCCCATCGGGTCTGAGCCAGCCGCGGGTGCGGGCCAACAGCGCGCGGTAGTTGCGCAGGTGCTCGAACATCTCGATCGAAACCACGCGGTCAAAGCGGACCCCGGGATCGAACGAATTCACATCGGCGGTGATGGCTTCAACGTTATCCAGACCGCGGTCGC
>CAYXKQ010000241.1:2146-2589 GCA_964465715.1 uncultured Chloroflexota bacterium | reverse complement strand
GTCGTGAGCGAATCGTGGACGGCCTCAAGGCGGCCGGTTACCGCTACGTGGCGCTTGACCTGCAGGGGTTCCGATCGGGCTCGCTCAACGAGGTTCTGCAGGTCCTGCCGGTCATATCATCCTGAAATAGTCCGCACCCACCGACCGCCCGGCAGTCCTGGCGCGCTGCGACCGCTGCTGCAAACACCAATCCGTTTCGTACCGACCGGATCCTGCCGCTGGCGTTCCGGGAGCGTTGATTCCAGGAACTGCCGATCATGAACCGATCTAGTACCCGGCGATTGCGCCGCATTCTGCTGCGAGCCGCGATCGCGCTGGTCCTGCTGGCCGCGGCTGCCGCCGCGGCGGTGTATTTCGGCCCGTTCGGATTCGGACCGCGATCCCAGGGTTCCGAACCCGAAGTGCAGTTGGGCCGGGAGGTGACCGTCGAGCGCGGAAACCTG
>CAYXKQ010000241.1:0-2136 GCA_964465715.1 uncultured Chloroflexota bacterium | reverse complement strand
CGTTGCCGCCGCAAAGTCCGACGAATTGGCGTTCGAAGTGAACGGCAAGCTGGCCCGGGTCCTGGTGGCGCCGGGCGATTTGGTCGATGCCGAGCAATTGCTGGCCGAACTTGACGCGGCCGATCTCGAGCAGGCGCTGCTGGAAGCCGAAGAGGCGCTGGAATCTGCCAATCTGGATCATTCCACCCTGCTCGAGGCGCCCGATCCGGACGATCTGCTGCTGGCCCAGCTCGCGCTTGCCGAAGCCGAGAGCGCGCTCGCCCGGCTGCGCGATTTCGAGGATCCCAAGACCGAGGTGATGCTGCGGAGCTCGCTGCTGACCAGCGAGCGATCGTTACGGCAGGCGCAAACCCGCCTCACCGATCTGGAGGGCGGCGCCTCGGCCGAGCAGCTCGCGGCGGCAACAGCCAGTTTCCAGCGCGCCGAAGCCAGCTGGCTGAGCGAACGGGAATCGTACGACGATTTCCTGAGCGGACCCACTGACCTGCAGCTGGAAACGGCCCGGCTAACACTGAAGCAGGCCGAGGAAAAACTCGAGGACTTCCGCGATTCGTCGCGGACTACGCAGACCGACATCGATCTGCAGGAACTCGTGGTTATCGAGGCGCGCGAGGCCCTAGCCGAACTGGAAGCGCCGGTCAGCGAGGCGGAGAAACGACGGCGCGCCGTTAGCCTGGCCGCCGCCGAACAGGAATACGAGAACGCCCGCCTGAAGCTGCTTGAGCTGACCGAATCCGATTCAGAGGAGATCGCCCTGGCGCGGATCGACTACCAGGCGGCGCTGCTCGGCCTGTCGTCGGCCCAGCTGGCACTGCAGGAATACCAGGACGGTCCGGCCGAGCACGAGATCACCGACGCCGAGAACGCGATCGTGCGCCGTCAGATCGAACTGCGGCGCCTGCAGGAACCCCCGTCCCAGAACACGGTGCGAAAGTCCGAACTGGCGCTGGCCGCCGCCCAGCGGCGCGTCGACGACGCCCGCGAACAACTGGCCAAAACGCGCCTGACTGCGCCCTACCGGGGAGCGATCACCAAGGCCGACGCGACCATCGGCGCCCAGCCGGCGGCGGGCTTCATGGCGATCCAGTCCGGCGCGAGGCCGCAGATCGAAACCCGGGTCACCGAAATCGACGTGGGCAAGGTGGCGGTTGGACAGTCCGTGACTATCGAGCCCGACATCTTCGGTTCGGCCGAAGTATTCGAGGGCGCCGTCAGCAGCATCAATCCCGAACCCTCCAGCGACGCCGGCCTGATCACCTACGACCTGACGATCGATTTCGACTCCGACCCGGGATCCCTGTTGCCGGGGATGACGGTGGCCCTGGAGATCATCATCGAGTCACGCAGCGACGTGATAGTGATCCCGCTGGCCGCATTGACCGAGGATGAGGATCGCGCAACGGTGCAGGTGGTGGATCCGCAGACCGGTCTTACCGCCGAGCGCGAAATCGAGGTCGGGCTGCGCAATGAAATCGAGGTCGAGGTTCTCTCGGGGCTCTCGGTCGGCGAACTGGTCCGTACCAGCCTGACCGGCGCCGCGGAGATCGATCTGTCCTTTGGCCCGCCGGACGATGACGAGTAAGCCGGACCGGCGCGCCGGCGTCGGCATCGCCGCCCCGGATCGACCGGATCCGGTAATCCGAATCGCCGATCTGACCAAGACTTACGACACCGGCGCCACCAAGGTTCCGGCCCTGCGGGGCGTCAGTTTCAAAATCCAACCCGGCGAAATGGTGGCGATCGTGGGCCAGTCCGGATCAGGTAAATCGACCCTTATGAACATCCTGGGGTGTCTCGAGGTCCCCACCAGCGGCGATTACTGGTTGGACGGCGAGTACGTGGCCGACCTGGACGACGGCGCCCTGGCCAGGATCCGCAACGCCAAGATCGGTTTTGTTTTCCAGTCCTACAACCTGCTGCCCCGGCTAAACGCGCTGGAGCAGGTGAAGCTTCCGCTGATATACCGCCGCGCGCGCCGGCGGTCGGACCTGGCCCAGGCGGCGCTGGTGCGGGTGGGTCTTGGCGACCGCATGCACCATACGCCGAACCGCCTCTCCGGCGGGCAGCAACAGCGGGTCGCCATCGCCCGCGCGCTGGTGACCGAGCCGGAAATCATCCTGGCCGACGAGCCGACCG
>CAYXKQ010000240.1:2222-2608 GCA_964465715.1 uncultured Chloroflexota bacterium | reverse complement strand
CCTGGGATTCGAGTGGCAACCGGATACGGATATCACGAGCCCCGGCGGCCTCATTACCGAACAGCTTGGCCGCATCCCGGTCCGCGGCGATGTGGTCTACTGGAAAGACTTTCGCCTGGAGGTGCTCTCCGCCAGCGAGAAACGCGCGGAGCGCATCCGCATCGCGCCGGAAAAGGATCGCTCGCCGGACGATGCTGTTTGATATGGGCTGCTAGCTGACCTACTATCTGACCATGATCAGGATCAACATTTCCGAAGCAAAGGCGCATTTCTCACGTTATATCGAGTCTGTCGAGCGGGGCGAGACGGTAACCGTGTGCCGCCGCAACGTGCCGGTTGCGGAAATTCGGCCTTTGCCGCGACTGTTGCGGAACGAACGTCCCGTA
>CAYXKQ010000240.1:0-2212 GCA_964465715.1 uncultured Chloroflexota bacterium | reverse complement strand
CGTAGGCATGGACCGCGGCATGAAAGTACCTGCCAGCTTCTTCGAACCGCTGCCGGATGATCTGCTTGCTGCCTTTGAAGGCGAAACCGATCCGGCGTGAGACTGCTGCTCGACACATGCACATTTCTGTGGTTGGCTGCCGATGACCCGCAATTGACTCCGGCAGCCCGGGCAAGTTGCCGTGACCCCGGGAATGAAGTGTTTCTCAGCGCCCTGTCCGCATGGGAAATCGCGGTCAAGCACAGAATCGGTCGGCTGCCGTTGCCGGAGCCACCGCATCGCTTTGTACCAAGCCGGCGGAAATGGCTGAGGCTGGAACCGCTCGCATTCGATGAGCCATGCGCAGCACACGACGCGCTGCTACCAGCCCATCACCGCGACCCATTCGATAGAGGACTCGTCTCCCAGGCGATTCTGAACGGTATGACGATCGTTACGCCGGATGCGCTCATCGCCCGCTATCCGGCGCCCGTTCTGTGGTAGACGGCCGAAGCTCAGAAATCAGAACGACACCGAGGCCCGTGCGTAGAGCAGCCGCCCGCGGGGATCGTGCACCTTGGAGTCGAAGCCGCCGTTGGTGGCCACGGGCGGGGGATCCTCTCCGGTCAGGTTGAAGCCGCCGAAGGAGAGCGTGACTCCGCCGAATTGGTCCAGCGAGACATTGTATTGCGCGTCCACTGTGGCGTGACTTCCTATCGGCCGAAGCGCGCCGGGCTGGCCGTCATCCAGGTAGGCGTCAATGTGATTGATGTAGACATTGACGCCGTGAATATTACGCTGCCAGTTCAGGAAGATGTTGGCGCGCATCTCGGGTACCGACGTCGCAAAGTTGGCGAAGTTGCGCTTGCCGGCGCCATCAATCGGGCCGGCCTGGGGATCCACCAGGTCGTAACTTGAAACCGACGTGGCCTGCGCACCTACCCTGAATGTTCCGGCCGGGGCCTCCACCGTCCAGGCGATCGAGAAATCGAAACCGTCCGTGCTCAGGGACGAGGCGTTATCGTAGAAGGAGTTGACCCGGACCAGGCCGCCGGTCGGTCCCCGCTCGATCTGCAGCGCAGCCGCCGCATCGCCCGTAGCGGCCGCGTCCAGCAGCGCCTGGGGATTCTGCTGGATGATCACGTCGGTGTAGTCGAACGACCAGTAGTCCAGGCCCAGTTCCAGGGCATCGGCGGGCGACCACGTGAAGCCGATATTGGCCACGTCGGCCGTTTCCGGCCGGAGGGTCTTGCCGGAAAGATTGGGCTGCGTACGGACCGGGAGAAACTGGGTGGAGCCGGGGAACAGCGGATCGGTCAGTTCCTCCAGCGTGGTCTGGGTTCCGAACGCCTGGAACATGGACGGCGCACGGAACGACGTCCCCACCGATGCCCGCACCGCGAGGGAATCGCTCGGCCGCCACAGCGCGGTCACCTTGGGATCCGTGGAATTCAGGCCGCCGCCGTAGTCCTCGACCCGGGCTGCGAGCTGCAGGTCCAGCGAGTCGGCGACCGGCAGCAGCAATTCCGCGAAGGCGGCCGTCACCGACCGGTTGCTCGCGAAGTCCGGGTTGCCGACCACGAACATGAAGCCGTCCCGGTTCGCGATTTCGCTGTAGTCCGAATGGGATTCCTCGTCGCGGGCCTGGACGCCGACGGCCACTCCCGCCGGACCGCCCGGTAACTGGCCGAAGTCTCCCGAAATGACGCCGTCGAGCGTCGTCAGGCGGGTATTGGCGTCGATGTCGAACGGCCCCTGCAGGTAGTCGATCAGTTCCGGCGAGTTGACGGTTCCCGTACCGGTCAGCGCACTGCCCCAGGGATTGAGAAACAGGCAGCCGCCCACTCCCGGCGTGCCGGTGGCCGGGTCGCAATTCGGGCCGCCCAAACCCACCAGGGCACCGCGCAACCGGTCCGTCACCGTGTCCTTCGCCGTGACGAAGAACGCATTCCTGCTGCGCTGGAAGCCGGCATCCCATCCCCAGTTGCCGTTGATATCGCCGGTGAGGCTGGCGGCAATTCTCCAGGTGGTGGAATCGTGGGTCGTCAGGCTGGCCGTGCCTCCGCCGCCGATGACCCTGCCGATCCACAGCACGTCGGTGCCGTAGGGATTGTCCGGGTGATTGACCGAAATCGGCGTGCGTTCGGTCTTCGGGAAGGACGGCGAGTTGAATCGGACCGCCTCGTTGTCCGTCAGGTGCAGTTCCAGCCGGCCCTGCATCCGGTCGCTGAAG